>CBDEMG010000037.1:0-17137 GCA_965240855.1 uncultured Bacteroidia bacterium
TACCGTAGAGAGTAACTACGATTGGACAGTAACGGGTAATGACGAGACATGGTGTACCGTAGAGCCTAAGGCTGGAATAGCAGGCACACATACGGTAACGATGACAGTCAAAGCGAATACCGGCTCAGAACGTAGTACTAAGCTGACATTTGCGCTGAAAGATCATCCCACAGTAAAGAAGGAAGTAGAAATAAAGCAAGAGGCAAAGCCGAATGATGTAGAAGATGTGTTATTGGCTGAGATTGTAGTAACGCCGAATCCATTTGAAGATGTGTTGTATCTAAGGGGTGCAATGGATTGCACTGCAACAATACAATATCGGTTGTTAAATACAGTAGGAGTTGCCGTGCGGAGCGGAAAGATTGAGGCGAGCGAAACAATGATAGATACGCGAGATTTGAGAGCTGGGAATTATTTGTTGTGGCTCTTTACGAGCAATTCCAGCAAGATAGTGCGCATAGTGAAAGAATAGAAAAACAACTGACCATAGATAGAACGAAGAATCTCCCCACGCGATGTGGGTGAGGTTCTTTGTTTATTATATATGCAAAGAGAGTAACAGTGGAGAATGATCTCGGATAGGTATTTTGCGTATGTTATGGAGTGGAACAATGCTGTTTTCGTATATTTGTTGGTAAGACAAAATTAAACCAAGAGGCGATGGGTATATTCAATTTTATTAAGGGTGAATTTATAGATGTCATAGAGTGGGTAGATGAGACAAATGACACTCTAATCTGGAAATTTCCTCGCAGAGATAATGCCATAAAAAATGGTGCACAATTGACAGTACGAGAGTCGCAGATGGCCATCTTGATGGACGAGGGGAAGTTTGCTGATGTATATGGTCCTGGACGTCACGAGCTCTCTACAGCGAATATGCCTCTTCTTACAACACTACGTTCGTGGAAATATGGTTTTAGTTCTCCCTTTAAAGTAGATGTGATATTTGTCAATACGAAGCAATTTGTTAACCAGAAGTGGGGTACGAAGAACCCTATAATGTTGCGAGATCCCGAATTTGGTCCTATACGGATAAGATCTTTTGGGACTTTTGCTTTTCGTATAGAGGATGACCCGAAAATATTTATCAAGGAGATAGCAGGAACAAACCCAGAGTTTACAGCAGAGGAGATTGCTACACAGATCCGAAATTTTATAGGAACGCGCTTTTCGGATGCAGTGGCGGAGTCTAGGATCCCAGTGTTAGATATGGCTGCGAATCTGAATGAGTATTCGGAAAAGATACAGGAGATTCTAGCTCCCAGCGTGGCACAATATGGTTTGAAACTCACGACTTTTTTGGTAGAGAATATTTCGCTACCAGAGGCTGTGCAAGAGGCACTCGATCGTCGTACGAGTCTTGGGATTATAGGGAAGGAGAATATGGGAGCTTATACCCAGATGCAGTTTGCAGACTCTATGGGGCAACCCGGCGGAGGGAGTCCTGCAGGCGATATGGCGCAAAGTATGATGGGAATGGGTATGGGTATGGCGATGGCCAGTCAGATGGCGAATGCTTTTGGACAACAACAGCAATCCCATGTGGGCGGTTATTCACAACAACCGATGGGAGGGTATCCTCCGCAAGCCATGCCAGGAACTATGCCGCCACCAATGCCAGGAGCTATACCTGCACTCGCCGTTCATGTAGCAATGGGGGGGCAACAGGCGGGACCGTTTAATCAGCAACAGTTGCAACAAATGATTCAAGCAGGTCAGCTCACTCCTGCGAGTATGGTTTGGATGGCAGGGATGCCCCAGTGGTCAGTGGCGAGTTCAGTGCCTGTAGTAGCTGCACTATTTCAAGCGCAAACGCAACAAGCAACACCTCCACCCATCAATATGAATTAGGCGATTGTAGAACAGATAGGAGGGATTGTTAATGTCAAATACAACCGAGAGTTTGCAGTTTCAGTGTACATCTTGTGGCGGGCAGATGCAGTATTCTCCAGAAACGGGGAAATTGAGATGTTTGTATTGTGAGGAAGAGATACCGATCCCTCATACGGAGGGCGAGATTATAGAAAACGACTACGATGCGTGGGTGGAGCGCGAGCAACGTTTACCCTTTTATACACACGGAGTTCAAACTAGCAAGACAACGGAGTTTGAGACGAGGGATAATGGGACAACGGGTGTGCTGGAGGTTACCTGTTCGCAATGTGGTGCGACAACGACCTTTGATCCGCATATCCAAGCACAGAAGTGTCCTTTTTGCGATACTCCTTTGGAGGCAACGTCTGCGCATTTGGCCAATTTCTGGGAGCCGAATTATGTAATACCATTTCACTTCTCGCAAAAGAAATGTGGTCTGGTGTTTAAGAAGTGGATTCGTAAGAAGTGGTTTGCACCCAATTCTGCTCGGAAGTTAGAGATAGCTAGTAATCGTTTTAAGGGAACATACCTTCCTTACTGGACATATGATGCTCAAATGAGTGCGGAGTATGTAGGAGAGCGAGGGGAGCATTACTTAGAGCGTGATAGCAAGGGGAATACACATACGCGGACACGGTGGTACTCGGTGTCGGGACGCGTGGCGAATTTCTTTGACGACGTGTTGATACCAGCCACTGATAGCATAGATCGCCATATACTTACAGAAGCTAAAGACTGGAAAGTAGAGGATTATAAGACTTACAATCCAGCTTATTTTGCAGGTTTTGTGACGCAGATATATACGGTAGATTTTGTACAAGGCTTTGAATATGCGCAACAGTTAATAGAGGAAGAGACTCGAGAGCTTGTCCTGAGAGATATTGGGGGGGATGAGCAGCGAATTCATTCGCTGGATATTACTCTCGATGACAAGAAATTCAAGCTCCTTGTTCTTCCTTTTTGGGTCACCTCTTATCGTTATAAGAATAAGCTATATCAGGTAGTAGTGAATGGGATGTCGGGTAGAGTATATGGCAAGGCGCCCGTAAGTGTATGGAAAGTGTTATTGTTGATTTTGTTTATCGTAGGTTGCATTGCCGCGTACTGTTATTTGAAATATAGTATCTGAGTAGTGCAATAGTTACCTGAGGGGGGGAGGTCGCGAAATGGTGGCAATAGTACACCGTACTTATAAGAATTTTGTGTTCAAGCCATTGAATAGAAGAGTGGCATAGAAGTGCTCAATGGGATCGTGCAATAAAAATATTACTACCTTTGCAGGGTAGTTGTTTGTGGATTGACCTATGGTGTAACGGTAGCACATGAGATTTTGGTTCTTACAGTCCAGGTTCGAATCCTGGTAGGTCAACGAGATTGTTGAATGTTTTTTTTGTTACGAGCTCTCAATACAAAATGTGTTGAGAGCTTTTATTATATTTGTTAAAGACTAACAAGTTAACGGTTCGTGCTATGAAAAAAAAATTACTATTGTTTTGTATGGCTATGCTAGCGATTGTGCTCGTTGCAAAAGCAGAGGAAAACGAACAGTCGCAACCCGAGAAAAAGAATCCCGTATCTGTGAACCTCTCGGGTAAGATAAAGTCGCGGCACGTATGGAATGGTTGGCTCTCGTGCAATTCGTGGAATATTCAACCCGACATCACGATCTCGGCTTATGGAGTTTTTTTTGACGCTTGGGCCTATATGGGCTTAGGACCCGATAATCCGTCCGAGATAGATTTGACCTTGGGGTATACCTATGGTCCGTTTACAGCAATGTATATCGATATGTTCTATCCAACAGAGAACAAGAAGGGCGCACTCCCACGTACTAAAGGGACGAGTGGCTTTATGAACTACTTCCGTTATAATACTCAGGATGGGGGAGATATTCACCAACAGATGGCAATGCTTCGTTTTGGTGGTATAAAATATTTTCCGTTATATCTGACAGCAGCCTTATTTACTTTTGGCGATGGAGGTGTGAATGATAAGGGGGTGTTTGAAGAAAAGTATTCGTTACTCTTAGATCTCGGTTACTCCCATACATTGAAAACAGGACAGACCTTATCTTACAACTTAAGTGGAACGCCTTATAAGGGGAGTGGCTTCTTTGCTGATGGTCCGAATATTGTGAATGTTCGTTTTGGTGTATCGCAACCAGTGAAGATTACTGATTCGTATTCGATCCATTTAGAAGGAGAGTTAGTAATGAACCCCTACCGTGAGAATTTGTACTTAATCTTCGGGATAGGTTTCTAGATTTGAGTGTTCAACATTGGATATTCCCCCAAGAGATAGTTCGATAAGAGCATTTCTTGGGGTTTATTTTGCAAAAAGTAATACCCATTTAATTTATGAGTTATGCGTTATTTTTCTGTTGTATTATTGAATTTACTGCTCTGCTTCGGAGCTAGAGCTGACAAAGGGATGTGGCTACCGAATCGGTTAAAGGAGACCTGTGCCATGGAGTTAAGTCAAGCGGGATGTGCTCTTGCGCCAGAGGCAATTTATGATCCGATACACACCTCACTAAAAGATGCTGTTGTCCGTTTTGGAAATGGCTGTACTGGCGAGGTTGTCTCGGCCGATGGCTTAGTACTGACGAACCATCACTGTGGCTATGAATATGTGCAAGCGCTCTCTACAGTGGAGCACGATTATCTTCGCGATGGCTTTGCAGCCCCTTCGCGCGAGAAGGAACTCCCCTGTAAGGGACTCAAGGTGCGCTTTTTGCAATACATGGAAGATATTACAGGAACTCTCCTTAAAGACCTTGATTTGCCCGATGAACCTCAAGGTCGCGAAGAACTACTAAAAGTTCGTAAGGAGAAATATTTGAAGGATTTACAAGCGAAGGACTCGACGTTGGATTACGTAATCGCAGCGCTTTATTATGGTAATACGTATTACCTCTACGCATACAAGACATACACAGATGTGCGATTGGTGGTAGCGCCACCCTCTAGTATCGGTAAGTTTGGAGGCGATACAGACAATTGGATGTGGCCGCGTCATACAGGAGATTTTACGCTCTTTAGAATCTACGCATCGGAAAATAACGAGCCTGCCGATTTTTCGATAAACAACCGTCCTTACCACCCTAAGGAGTTTTTCAAAATCAATGTGGCTGGAGTAAAAGAGGACGATTTTGTGATGGTATATGGTTACCCAGGGCGTACGCAGCAATATCTCACTTCGGAGGCCGTAGCTTCTGTAGTGCGAGACGAAGATCCTCGTAAGGTTGCTTTGCGCCGCAAACGCTTGGATGTAATGGATCGTTATATGAAACAGAACGATACTCTTTATCTTCAGTATGCGAGTAAGTATGCGAATGTGGCGAATGCTTGGAAAAAATGGATCGGCGAGGCCAGTGGCTTAGAACGCGTGGAAGCCATCGAGCAGAAACAAGCGCAAGAAAAACAATTTACTGCGTTTGTTAATACGACGGCAGAACGAAAAGAGAAGTACAGTGCAGTTCTCCCAGCCCTAGCAACTCTCTATCAGCAGCTTACGCCGTTGGTGAAAGCTGCTGACTACTATACACAGGGTTTGATGGGAATAGAGTCTTTAGCTTTTGCTCTACAATTGAGTAAAATAACAGAGAGTGCGCGTAAGGAGGTTCGCTCCCTCTCGGACGAGGAGATGAAGTCTATACAAAATCTTGCTGAGGAGTTCTTTAAGGATTACGACTTGCGAGTAGATCAATCGTTGGTAGAGGCAATGTTGGAGGCGTATCTCGAAGGGAATACGACGACGGAGCGTTTATTGACGATCAATAAACAAGTCTCGGATCTGAAAGAGATATCCCATTTTCAGCATAAGATTCTTCGCACGTCGTTTTTAACCAATGCAGAGAAGTTTAGAAAGGAGTTGGGAGATAAAAACTTCCTTACACATCTAGCTAAAGACAAACTTTTTGTCTTTGCAGAAAATCTTAACGAGGAGTATAAACAAACGGTACAAACGCCGTTGTTGAAATTGCGTACAGAGACAATCCATTGGTATCGTAAGTATGTGGCGGGCTTAATGGAGATGAATCCTAGGCAGCATTTCTTCCCAGATGCGAACTCTACATTACGTCTGGCTTTTGGTAAAATAGAAGGGTATACGCCGCGCGAGGGGATTCGTTACCTCCCCTTTACAACACTGGAGGGTCTGGTAGAGAAAGTGAGGATTGGGGCTCATGATTATATCATGCCAGAGCGACTCAGAGCTCTCTACGAAGCGAAGGATTATGGGTCGTGGTCAGTGGGTGGTAGTATACCAGCTTGTTTCTTAGCGAGTGTGCATACTACGGGCGGTAACTCAGGAAGTCCTGCACTGAACGCTCGTGGGGAGTTGGTGGGGTTGAATTTCGATAGAGTCTGGGAGGGTACAATGAGCGACATTATGTTTGATACGCAGCGGTGTCGAAATATAGTAGTCGACATCCGCTATGTATTATTTATGATAGAGAAGTATGCCAAAGCGCCCTATCTGCTAGAGGAGATGGTGCTTATACGATAGCAGAAAAAGCAGAGAAGTTATATAAAAGAGCCTAGGCGTAGTTTCTGTTTGGGCTCTTTTTGTTCTGTACTATGATACGTTGCGATGTTGGTAGCGCAATAGTGTGAGGAATGTTAGGAAGTCTCGGACTTCAGTCGGCTTTTACCTTTTGACTAACTTTGTACATTGCGAAAAAGTACGAAATACGAAATGAAAAAGTATAGGCAATATGCGACCCTAAATTTGTCGCAAGTGGCGAAGGATGTCTTAGCAGCTTGGGAACGCATTCATGCATTTGATGCAAGTCTCTCGCTTCGTCAGGATGCCGTGCAATACGTTTTTTTCGAGGGACCACCTTCAGCCAACGGACTCCCTGGAATTCATCATGTAATGGCGCGTACAATCAAGGATACAGTATGTCGCTATCGTACACAAAAGGGTTTTCGAGTAGAACGGAAAGCGGGGTGGGATACCCATGGTCTCCCTGTTGAGCTCGGCGTAGAGGCTTTACTCGGGATCACAAAGGAGGATATAGGGAAAAAAATATCGATCGAAGAGTACAACGATGCCTGTCGCAAGGAGGTAATGAAGTATACGGACAAGTGGCGACAACTGACAGAGTTAATGGGCTACTGGGTAGATCTTGATCGTCCGTATGTTACCTATCATACGAAATACATAGAGTCACTTTGGTGGTTACTAAAAAAACTCTACGACGGAGGTTTTCTCTATAAAGGGAAGACGATACAGCCCTACTCACCAGCGGCAGGTACGGGGTTGAGTACGCACGAGTTAAACCAACCAGGGTGCTATCGCGATGTGTCAGATACGACCGTGGTGGGGATGTTTCGAGTATTGGAAGATGGCGTACCTGCTACTGTAGATGGGAAGCCGCTCTACATACTAGCTTGGACGACAACACCTTGGACACTTGCTTCTAATACTGCACTTGCAGTAGGGAAGGATATCGATTATCAGTATATCGAAACCTTGAATGCGTATACAGGCGACGTATGTGTCGTAATACTCGCTCAACCCCGTGTTTGTGCTTATTTCAAAGAAGAGGGGCGTGAGAAGCCCTTGGTAGCTCAGATGAGTGGTAAAGCGGCTCTACCGTGGCGGGTCTTGAAGCAGATCAAGGGAACAGAACTCGTCGGGGTGCATTATTTACCGCTCTTTGATTGGATAAGACCTCGTGGAGAGGCTTATAGAGTAATTCCTGCAGATTTTGTTACAACAGAGGATGGGACGGGAATTGTGCATATTGCTCCCACCTTTGGTGCCGATGATGCTCGCGTAGCAAAGGAGCAAGGGATTGTAGGGATGGAGCTTCGAGCCCATAACGATGAGATTGCTCCCATGGTGGATCGCAAGGGGCGTTTCTACCCAGTAGAGGATTTAGTGGCAGAGTATGTGCGCGAATATGTAAATCTTGAAGAGTATACGAGGTGGGCTGGACGTTATGTCAAAGCATCGTATGTGGGCGCAGATGATCCGATGGGAGGAGAGCTTGATGTGGATTTGTGTGTTGAGCTCAAAAAGAGAGGTCTTGCCTTTTGGATAGAGAAGCATGTACATAGTTATCCTCATTGTTGGCGTACGGACAAACCAGTGTTGTACTATCCGTTGGATTCGTGGTTCATACGTACAACAGCCTTTCGCGATCGCTTGCTTGCTCTTAATGATACAATAGATTGGCACCCAGAGAGCACAGGAACAGGGCGTTTTGCTAAGTGGTTAGAGAATTTGGTAGATTGGAATCTATCGCGCTCGCGTTTCTGGGGGACTCCGCTCCCCATCTGGGCAACAAAGGATAGGAAAGAACTAAAATGTATAGGTTCGCTCGAGGAGTTACAACAGGAGTGTGCAAAGGCGGTAGCCTCGGGTGTAATGACGACCAACCCGTTGGCGCATTTCAGAGCTGGCGATAATACGGAGGCTAACTACGAAGCAGTAGATATCCATCGTCCGTATGTAGATAATATTGTGCTTGTAGCCTCGGATGGGCAACCAATGTACCGCGAGCCAGATCTGGTAGATGTTTGGTTCGATTCGGGAGCGATGCCTTATGCGCAGTGGCACTATCCGTTTGAGAATAAGGAGATTTTTGATACCCATTTCCCCGCCGATTTTATAGCGGAAGGTGTAGATCAAACGCGAGGCTGGTTCTTTACTCTGCATGCCATTGCTACGATGATCTCCGATAGTGTCGCGTTCAAGCATATAATCTCTAATGGATTAGTGCTGGATCGCGAGGGGAATAAGATGAGTAAGCGCTTAGGGAACGCGATCGAACCCTTTGGTGAGCTAGAGAGCAAAGGTGCGGATGCTGTGCGCTGGTATGTAATAACGAATTCGGCTCCTTGGGACAATTTGAAATACGATCCTGCGGGTGTAGAGGAGTGTGTGCGGAAGTTTTTTTCTACACTCCACAACACGTACTCTTTCTTTGCACTCTATGCCAATGTGGATAATTTCGATTGGGAAAGCACACCCATCCCTATTACAGAGCGTCCTGAAATAGATAGATGGATACTCTCGCGCTTGAATACGTTGGTTCGAGATGTGGATGAGAGCTATGAGGCGTACGACTTGACACGATCGGGTCGTTTAATACAAGATTTTGTGACAGAGCACCTAAGTAATTGGTATGTTCGCTTGTCTCGTAAACGCTTCTGGGGGGGAGGTTTGACTCCAGATAAACTTGCTGCCTATCAGACATTGCATGAGTGTCTTTGCGTAGTCTCGCAATTGATGGCTCCCATTGCACCCTTCTATGCCGATCAACTGTATAGCGATTTGCTGCAAGACGCACAGGGGCAGGAAAAGAGTCTTTGTGTGCATTTGGTAGATTTCCCCAGTATAGATTTCGCCAAGATCGATACGGAGTTAGAAGCACGAATGGAGCTAGCGCAACGTTTTACGTCGATGATACTTGCCTTGCGTAAGAAGATCGCTATAAAGGTACGCCAACCCTTGGCAAAGATTATGATTCCTGTACTGGATAAAGCGTTTGCTGTACGCCTACAGTCGGTAGAGAAGTTATTACTCAATGAAGTAAATGTAAAGAGGTTGGAGTACCTCGATCCTGTAAACACGGTGCTCGTAAAACGCGTAAAACCCGATTTCAAGGCCTTAGGACCGAAATTTGGGAAGGTTATGAAAGCCTTGGCTGCGCAATTACAAGCACTCTCGCAAGCAGAAATTGCAAAATGGGAACAGGAGGGAAGTATAGTCGTAGTGTTAGAGGGTGCAAAATATGAGGTGGCACTAGAAGATGTTGAGATTGCACCAGAGGATATTCCAGGTTGTTTGGTTGCTACAGATGGAGGGTTAACGGTAGCATTAGATTACGAGCTAACAACAGAACTCGTAGAGGAGGGATTAGCTCGCGAGTTTGTGAATCGGATTCAGAACCAACGTAAAGAGAATGGTTATGAGGTCTCAGATCGGATTGCGATAGCACTTGCTGGTCAAACGATGACATTGCAAGCCCTCGAGAAGTTTAAAGATTACATCCAGACGCAAACCTTGTGCGAAGTGTTTTTGTGTAAGGAACGAGTGGAGACCCCTACTGTTGTTGTAGACTTCGGAAGTCCCCATGGCGAGGTTGCAGTGGCGATCGCAAAAGTTTAGGAGAGTCGGACGTTGGGCAGTAGACGAGGATAATGGGACGGAAATTTTTGCAAGGTGAGTGGTTAGGTTTAGGATTAGTACTGCTCATATTAGTACTGGATCAGACCCTGAAATTTTGGGTAAAGACACACATGTATCTAGGTGAGACAATCCCTATGATCGACAATTGGGCAAATCTCTGTTTTGTGGAAAATTATGGAATTGCCTTCGGGATGAAACCCGATAGTGAGGGTGTGAAATATATATTGAGTGGTTTACGAATCGCCTTTGTTGGAGTTTTGTGCTATACAGCTCACTTTGTATATCGGCGTACCAATGTCCCGCGTGGCATCTACTACGCACTCGTTGGAATTATAGCGGGTGCTCTGGGAAATGTAATAGATGGTACGTTCTATGGGATTTTGTTCTCGGATAGCAGTGGCGTACAAATGGTGGATAGCGAGATCGTACCCACAATCGCAAGTTTTTTGCCCGACGGAGGTGGCTATGCGTCGCTTTTGCAGGGTAAGGTAGTCGATATGTTCTATTTCCCACTGTTTTCTTTTTACTGGCCAGAGTGGATTCCATTCTTAGGTGGAGGGTATTTCGAGTTTTTTTCGCCGATTTTTAATTTTGCCGATGCCGCAATCAGTGTGAGTATAATCTATATATTGTTGTTTCATTGGCGTTATCTCTTTAAGGGGCAAATAAAAATAAACTTAAAACGATAAAGATGAATTCGGAGATGAAGGTGTTGAAAACGGTAGTAATCATTCTCGTCATCCTCCTGCTCTTCATGGCATTCCGAGGATGTAGCGCATACAATAAGATGGTAAGGTTAGACGAGACCGTCTCGCATCAGTGGGGACAAGTGAATGCGTCGTACCAACGAAGAGCTGATCTTATTGCCTCACTTGTCTCGACCGTAGAGGGTTCGGCTCATTTTGAGAAAACGACGTTAACAGACGTTGTAGAGGCACGAGCTAAGGCAACATCAATGACAATTGATGCCTCCAAATTGACTGAGGAGAATGTGAAAAATTTTCAAGCTGCCCAAGGTGCATTAAGTGGCGCACTCTCGCGATTACTGGTGACGATAGAACGATATCCGGAATTAAAGACAACTCAGCAATTCCAAGATATTATGGTAGCACTCGAGGGTACGGAGAATCGTATAAACCAAGCTCGAAATGAATACAATAGTACGGTAAAAGAGTATAATTCGTATATCCGTCGTTTCCCGCAGCTCATTTATGCAAAGATGTTTGGATTTGAAAAGCGAGCCTATTTTGAAGCAGAGTCTGGCGCAGAGAATCGTGTAAAGATCGACTTCTCGAGTCTGAAATCTAGCAACAGACCAGAAGAGGGACGCGAGAGTTCTCCTCAGTCGAACTCCCATGAGGAGGCTGCAACTCTTACAGAGTAAACTACGTAGTTTTATAAAATATCGTAGAGAATGTCAGGTTTTCTAATTTGGATATTAGCAACGGTTATAGGAGTCTTAATAACTTATAACAATAAGAAGAAAAAAGAGGCAGCACTTCGTAACCGTAAGGCTGAGGAGGATACGAGCACATTGCGCAGTACACAACAGGTATCCTTGGCTGCCAAACTTGCAACTCGGTTGAGATCGGGGCTGGGAAATCAGGAGTTAGAGACCTTGCTAGGCCATTATGAGGAGACTAACACGAAGCCTTGCGAAGCCTATGTAGAGGAAACAGCCGAAGTATTTTCGCCAGAATTAGGAGGTTATGATACGGCAACCCCTGCGTGGGTAATGCAGGAAGAATATACAGACCAAGAGGAAATAGAGAATGAGGGGATTTCGGCACTATCGGATAGATTATATAATGAGCGAGAGATGACCACGACCCTCCATACACAGGATTCTACTCCCGTCTTGTTCCCCGATGGGCGACCTTTTGATCTCCGTACTGCAATGGTGTATGATATTCTGTTACATAGACGAGGACAGGAATTTTTACGAGCTCGAAGGCTTGTACATTAATTAGAGCAATTGAGCACTAACTATAAAACAATGATAACCGAGAAGATTGAGATAGTCTGTAAGAATACGGGACAGCGTTACTATGTAGAAGCGGGGAAAGATCTCCTTTGGCTAGCTTCCTCGATAGGATTGGAGCTCCGTTACCCTATACTCGGTGCGATGGTAAATAATCGTTTGCGCGATCTCCGATTTAAGGTCTTTATTCCCATCACGGTGGAATTTATAGATATTACGCACGCTGCAGGGATACGCATGTATGTGCGCTCCTTGTTTTTTCTTTTGCAAAAGGCTGTGCGCGATACGCTGCCAGCTTGTCGTTTGCGTGTCAATCATTCTGTCTCGCGCGGATATTATTGCGAAGTAGCAGGTTACAAAGGCGCTTTGAATACGGAGCTAATAGCGCGTTTTGTAGAACACATGAAGCTGTTGGTCGCTCGTAATGTTCCATTTGAAACACGTCCGTCGCTAACCACTGATGCGATAGAGATATTCACTCGACAGGGCGATGTAGAAAAGGTGCGTCTACTAGAGAGTCGTCCGCGTCTTTATACGACACTCTATGCATTGGATGGGATCTGGGATTATTATTTCGAAGGGTTAGTTCCGAGCACGGGTTATCTAGCGAATTTCGATCTTGTCCCCTACTACAATGGGATGCTGCTCGTGGTTCCTCAACAGCATAATCCAGAAAAACTAGAGGTTTTTGTAGAACAGAATAAAATGTTCGATATCTTCCAGGAGTACCAGAATTGGGTAGATATTCTAGGTATTCAGGATGCTGGAACGATTAATACAAAGCTTCGTGCAGGCAAAGGAGGCGAACTAATTCAGGTTTCGGAAGCACTGCATGAGAAGAAAGTTGCCCAGATTGCAGATACAATAAAAGCTCGCCCCACAACTCCGCGAATAATCTTGATTGCAGGACCTTCGTCCTCTGGTAAAACGACCTTTTCGAAGCGTCTGGCAGTACAGTTGCATGTTGCAGGGATGAGACCGCATACCATATCGCTCGACAACTATTTTGTGAATCGAGAAGATACTCCGCGGGATGCTAGTGGGGAGTACGATTTTGAAGCACTCGCCGCTCTCGATATCGCAAAATTTAATGAAGATCTGTTGTTGCTCCTTGCAGGAGAGAGAGTAGAGTTACCCAAATTCTCGTTCGAGACAGGGAAACGTTTTTATGATGGGACATTCTTGCAAATGGGGGCAAGCGATGTTGTGGTTATAGAGGGGATTCACGCCTTAAACCCAGCACTTACCCCTAAGATAGCTCTGGAAGATAAGTTCCGGATCTATATTTCGGCTCTTACTTCGATATCGTTGGACGGATGTAGTCGTATCGCTTCGTCTGATAATCGCTTGTTGCGTCGTATGGTGCGCGATTTTAGGTATCGCCACTACGATGGAGTTCAGACTATACGACGTTGGGCGAGTGTGAGAAGGGGTGAAGACAAGAATATATTCCCCTATCAGGAAGAGGCCGATATTATGTTTAATTCGGCGCTCCCTTACGAGTTTAATGTGCTCAAACGTAATGCTGAGGCGATCTTGATGGAAATACCAAATGATGTTCCTGAGTATTCGGAAGCGGTACGTTTGCAACGTTTTTTACGCGTCTTTGCGCCAATGGATGAGGCGGAGATTCCTCCTACGTCTATCATGCGTGAGTTCTTAGGAGGGAGTTCATTTTCATACAAATAGCAAGTTTACTGTATATTTGTAGGTGTGGATGGAGGGGAGAGCGTCTGTAGCTTGAGATTACAGATGGGTAAAATGAAACAAGCAAGTGCATGTTTAAGGGATTAGTTATTGCGTTTTACAGCTTGGTTTTATTATTCTTAGGTCTATTTACGAGCGATGCAATCTCTCTGGAGATGGAGACCATCTCGGAGGTAGTTGCAGGTACACAGTTTGATGTCTCGGTAATGGTCGATAAGGGGGAGAGTGAGAGTTTTGCGCGTTTTAGTGCGGAGCTGCCTCGTGGTCTGAAAGCTGTAGCTGGGAGTGCAGAGAATGCTGATTACCGTTTTGATGGGCAGCAGGTTAAGTTTATTTGGATGCGTCTCCCTAATGTTCCTAAGTTGAAACTCACGTATCGAGTTGAGGTAGATCCTCGTTTGCGAGGTACATTCAATCTCGGTGGCGAGCTGGCCTATATATCGGGCAATGCAAAGCAAGTGGCTGTGGTTGCACCGCGGACTATAGTTATTTCTCCTTCGCCCGATGTTCCTGCCGATCGACAGTTGGATTTGGCTGACTATCAGACATCTATTCCAGCGCAGCGCGATTTGGCATTAGCGACCTTAAAGGTCCGTTGTATACGCGAGATCCCAACTCTGCTGAGCGATGGGCAGGATTATGTTGTCCGCATTCTCGTAAATCGAGGCGAGGCACTCAAATTTGCTAAGATTGAGGAGCAAATCCCTAAGGGATATACTGCAGAGCCGATAGATACGAAAGATGCGATTTTCTCGTGCGAGGATGGCGTAGTGAAATTTTTGTGGATGACCTTGCCAACCGAGGAGCTCTTTACTGTCTCCTACCGTTTGATTCCAGAGAAGGGGGTGACAACTGAACCGAAGGTAAAGGGAACTTTTTCGTTTGTTCAGAACGAAGCGACACGTACAGTAGCTATCGTACAACAGGATGTCCGTTTGCAAAATATGACTAAGAGTGAACTCGAAGGAGTAGTGCGCAATACCCCATTGACTCTCTCGAATGCACAGCAGATGAGTTTGGATGGTGCGACCCTAGAGCCACAAGGTCCGAGTGTGGGAGGAGTAGAATTCGAGGTAAAGCATCAAGAGATTGGTCCGATGAGTCAGGGAGGACGACGACACAGTAGTGGTCGGATATCGCGAGTGCCTTCGATGGATAATTTTTTACTTGCTCCAGAGGCAGGTGTATATTATCGAGTACAGGTGGCAGCAGGACATCGTCCTATTGATATCAATAGGTATTTTCGTCGTCTTTCGTTGCATGCCGATGTGCGTACAGAGCGTCATGAGGGGTGGTACAAATATTCGGTCGGGTCGTTTAAAGAGTACAAACAGGCGCGTGATTATCGCGTAGAGGTCTGGAATACAACGCCGATACGAGATGCGTTCGTTGCCGCCTATAACAACGGACGTCGTATTACTGTACAGGAGGCATTGATGATAACATCGCAGCAGTGGTATCGGTAAGAGGTATAGAGCAGCAGTAGTAAGAGTGTTGAGAGGATGTCATATTTGGGACGTAAGCAGCTAGTTGGGGGCCTAACAGTTATTTTTTTGCTCCTCTTTTCTTTCTCGAGGTTAAAAGCGCAGGATGTAGAGGATTTCTATGCTCGTATGTTGGAGCAAGAGGTCGAGGTGGTAGATCCTGTAAAGTATCCTGTAATAGGATTTGGTGCGGGGCTCATCAATTTTTTAGGAGATATCCGTTACGGATCGGATTCGCCGCTCTTAGGCTCTTGGGCAGCAAAGATGAATGTCTCTACGCTGCTCGGTAAGTCGAAGCAAATAAAAATGAATGTTTCGGTTCTCTATGGTCAGTTGCAGGGGCAGGACTTTAAGAAGTCTCTCCGTATGAATACGGTGGATCTCCCTTTAAAGGATAATAAACTTTGGTATCCTAATACTGCCTTTCAGACAGAGATAATAGAGATTACTACGGGTGTAGAATACAATTTTTGGCAGTTCCTAGGTACGCGGAAGATGGTACGCCCCTACGTTTCGTTGGGGGCTGGCATTTTGCTCTTTACTCCTAAGAACAACTTTAAGAATTCGAATGGGGATTTCTATCATTTTTGGGACGATGGCACGGTTCGCTTACTCCCGCAGAGTGATCCCAGTGCTGCTACGGCATCGCCTATAAGGATGGATAATAATTTTGAGACTGACCTTAAGCATGCCAATTTATTTGAACTGAAGAGTATCCCCCCTGTAACGGCCGTCTTCCCTGCAGAGCTAGGGGTTGATATCTATCTTTCGGATCGTGTGTATTTTCGCCTAAACACCTCCTTGCATTACTCGCTAACAGATCTCTTGGATGGCTTTAATAGTGATGTAGCTAAGCGTTATGGTTTTAAATCCAAAGGCTACCACGACATGTTTTTGTATACAGGCTTCTCATTGCATCTTGATTTATTCTCGCAAGCGGAGTCGTTTATTGTAGATCGGGTCTTTGCAGATATCGAGGATTTTGATTACGAAGTCTTCTTTGTAGATCAGGATAACGATGGGGTATTTGATCAATTGGATGAGTGTCCTGATACGCCACCGAACACACCAGTAGACTCTGTTGGATGTCCCTTTGACGATGATGCAGATGGTGTGTGTGATGTTCGTGACAAGGAACCGAGTACGTCTTACAATACCCCAGTAGATGATGATGGAGTAGAACTCACCGATGCAGGGCGTACCTTGCCACGTCTGAAGATGCCGCCCGTCTTACGTACGAAGATGAAAGTGATTCCGATCTCTCCGCTCTGGCAGACGAACTACTCTTTTGAAAATGGCGCAGCAATCCCAGAGAAGTTCAGATTCCTAGATACGGATGCCGATGGCTATATCTCTTTTGATGAGATAATCCGTGCAGTGGATGATTACTTTACTGGAAATAATAGCCTTACGACGGACGATATTTACGAGCTTAATGCATATTTCTTTGCTCAGTAAAATACTAGAGACTAGAACTTTATGTATCTTAACGAGAGGATAATTCCAGTTGCGTTGGAATGTGAGTGTATTATCTGCTTTGAGACTGTTGAATAATTTAGAGCGTTTCTCGTGCGAGAAGAATATATCTCGTTGAATAAGTAATAAACGACGTTTTTAGACCAAACAATCCGTTTTACCATAAAGGAGGAGGGGATTCTCTTCGTTTTATAGTCTTTTTTCGTTTGGAGATATTGAGGGCATCTTTCCCTAATTTTTACGAACAGATAACATAATATACACTAGTGCCTCTAGAATGCTCGGAGTATGCGTCTTGTTTAAGTCTCTGAACGAGTTTTCTTGGACACAGCCTCAAATTATTCTCCTCCTATTAATTTCACTTTCCACTCTTTTATATTCCGCTTCTGCTCATCGAAACTCGTACCAATAAGGATAAGCTTTTTACCCGCTAAACGTAATGGCTTGTAATACTCCTGCTCCTGAA
>CBDEMG010000038.1:0-94491 GCA_965240855.1 uncultured Bacteroidia bacterium
GGATAAGGAATACATGCGTCTGCTTAGTAATCTGAAAGCGGCGATGGAGGCTCTCCGCCTACAGATTGTGCCGAAGGTGTATGAGTATGGGTTCTTGATGGAATGAATGCAATAATCTCCTTTCGTTATATTGGATGTTGCTCTTAGTTTGAAGATAAGATATTACAACTCTCCGCTAAAAATTAAGGAGGATACTCGCACAAACAAGTACCCTCCTCATAATATCTTTCAAGATTACTCTATTCCTGAGTTTCCTCATCATCTCGAGGTTCTACCTCTCCCTTGTGATCCACTATGTAACGTATCGCCTCTTGCAAACCATCTGCGAACTTCGAGAAATCTTCACGATAAAGAAATATCTTGTGCTTCTCATACGAAGCATCCTCGCCAGGACGGCGTTTGCTCTCCGTTATCGTCAGGTAATAATCGTCGTTCCTCGTAGCCTTCACATCAAAAAAATACGTTCTCTTCCCTGCTCTCACCGCAGTAGAATGCACATCACTCCGATCATCTTGCGATTCTGGATATCCCATGCTTTCTCTTCCTTCCAATGACATAATCAACTCCTCCCGTGCTTTATCTACGCTACAAAGTTAAATCTTTTTCGCAAACCACTATAGAAAAGAAAGGGGAGCGCCACTCTCATTGCCACTCCCCCATTTTCTATACTTCAAAGACTTCTTTAGATTCGGATCTTACGCGGCTCTGTCATCCGTTCAGGAGTCAAAATCTCGTCCAATTGTTCTT
The DNA here is from genome assembly GCA_965240855.1 of uncultured Bacteroidia bacterium. Lineage (GTDB taxonomy): Bacteria > Bacteroidota > Bacteroidia > Bacteroidales > CAJPTX01 > Bacteroides_D. The sequence continues at coordinate 748 of CBDEMG010000038.1, forward strand.
TCGTTAACCATTTTTTCTCCAAGACAAGATCATACACACTCGCATTCTTTTCCAATGCTTCTTTCGCAACTATCGTTGATCTCTCATATCCCAACACTGGGTTGAGAGCCGTTACTATCCCAATACTATTGTATACCAAATCTTTACAACGAGCACGATTGGCTGTTATCCCCTCTACACAACGGTGTTCGAGCGTATTTAAGCCATTCTTCAGCATTACTATCGATTCTACAATACTCTGCACTGCCACTGGCTCGAATACATTCAACTCTAACTGACCTCCCTCTACCGCCATCGTCACAGTCGTATCATTACCTATCACCTTAAAAGCGACCTGATTTACAACTTCTGGTATCACAGGGTTTACCTTCCCTGGCATTATACTCGAACCCGGCGCTCGAGGCGGCAGATTTATTTCGCTCAAGCCCGCACGAGGTCCAGATGCGAGCAAGCGAAGGTCATTACAGATCTTCGATATCTTCACTGCCAAACGCTTCAATTCAGACGAATAGCGAACAAAATCGCTTGTATCCTGTGTGGCCTGAATCAAATTTGCAGCCAATCGAACAGGGAATCCCGTCACTCTGCGAAGGTGTTCTGTACACTTTTCTGCATACCCTGGTTCGGCATTTATTCCAGTTCCTATTGCAGTAGCTCCCATATTCTGTTCTAAGAACAGATCGGCAGCCTTGTTGAGTTGTTCACTCTCTCCCAGCAACATATCCGCATAAGCCTGAAACTCCTGACCCAAGGTCATCGGCACTGCATCTTGAAGTTGAGTACGCCCCATCTTAATAACATCGCGAAACTCTACAGCCTTTGCCTGAAAGGCTTTTGCCAAACTGCCTAGTACCTCAGTAAGTTCTTTATTCAGCATAAAAATCCCCAGCTTCATAGCAGTGGGGTATGCATCGTTGGTCGACTGCGAGAGATTTACATGGTTGTTGGGATGGCAATATTGATACTCGCCCCGTTGATGCCCCATGATTTCTAGAGCCCGGTTAGCAATCACTTCATTCGCATTCATGTTCGTCGAAGTCCCTGCACCCCCTTGGATCATATCCACCACAAAATGGTTATGATACTTCCCATTTCTTATTTCATGACAAGCTGTTACTATCGCATCGCGTATATCGGTTGGCAACAAACCTAAGTCATGATTTGCTTCGGCTGCTGCCTCCTTTACCATCGCCAAGCCGTTCACTATCGCTGGATAAAAAGATAAATTCACTCCCGAAATTGTAAAATTCTCCACGGCTCGCAGCGTTTGTACGCCATAGTAACTCTCAAGAGGAACATTGCGCTCACCGAGAAGATCGTGCTCCATACGTGTGTTACCCGAAAAATACTGAGCTCCACTATGTATGCGCTGTGCATTCGATTGCCCCATCCGTTGCGAGATTACCTGCATTATATTCGAAAATACCTTAATGGTCGCATCCGCATCGTTCTGAAAAAATGCTTTCCCGATCACTAGGACAGATGTAGGTACTAGAGCTCGAGCCGAGGTCGAGTGCGTTGAGTCTGGCATCCAAGAGCCCTCGCCCAAAAAATCACCCATATGAAACTGCGCTAACTTCAATTCTGCTCCATACGGACTTGTCTTATAAAGCTCAACCTCGCCCTCCAAGATCACAAAGAACTCCTCGCGCGGTCCATTCTCCCAAAATAGCAACTCACCGGCTTTAAACGAAACCTCACGTACACTCGATGCCAATGCGTCCAACTGCGCACTCTCGAGCGCCTTAAAAAGACGTATCCCCTCAAGGAACTTCTTTGTCTGCTGTTTATCCATTGCGCCCTATTTTTGCTTAATTCTTATCTCCAATTTTTAGAAAGTCCACAAAGCTAGAAAATTATTAACTAATACTGTTTTATACAGCAAATATCCAGATATTCTACAAATAGCCTCTTCAAGACTCTCCCTCTTTTTGCACAATTTTTGTCATTCTCCATCTCCCCCATTCAATGTTGTAAAACCAAAACTTGACATACAAAATGACTCTCTACCACCAGTTCACATATCTCCTTTTAAAAATGCGATTCCATTCCTGGCTACAATCCTATCCCTAAATACCACTCTTCCTTATTTAAAATGAGTATATTTGTCAATAATGTTCTATTCTCGATTTATAAACATGGAAACAATAAAAAAATACGTTGCCGAAAACGAAAAACGTTTTTTAGAAGAACTTTTTGGATTATTACGCATCCCCTCTATCAGTTCCGAAAACGCACACAAGGCGGATATGGTACGTGCGGCTGAATACTGGCGCGATGCTATTCTTAAGGCGGGTGGCGACAAGGCTGAGGTTATGCCCTCCGATGGCAACCCCATCGTATACGGCGAGAAAATTATAGACCCAAAACTCCCTACCATACTCGTCTACGGACACTACGACGTGATGCCTGTAGACCCCATCGACGAATGGCTCACAAAACCTTTCGATCCCGTAATTAAAGATGGAAAAATCTGGGGACGAGGTGCTGATGACGACAAAGGACAAGCCTTTATGCATGCAAAAGCATTCGAACTCATGGTTCGTACCAACACACTCCCCTGCAATGTGAAATTTATGATAGAGGGAGAGGAAGAAATCGGTTCCGAGAGTTTGAATAAATGGCTCGATACTCACAAAGACCTTGTAAAATCCGATGTTATCCTCATTGCAGATACATCGATGCTCTCCGCAGATACACCCTCTATTACAGCGGGATTACGAGGTCTGTGCTACGTCGAAGTTACGGTTACCGGTCCCTGTCGAGACCTTCATTCGGGACTCTACGGTGGTGCCGTTGCCAACCCAATCAATGTGCTTGCTAAAATGATTAGTCAACTCATCGACGAGAACGGACATATCACCATCCCCGGCTTCTACGACGACGTACTCGAAATATCCGCAGCTGATCGTAATGCTATGGCAAAAGCACCTTTCGATCTCGAAGCCTACAAAAAGGCCTTGGATATAGAGGATGTACAAGGCGAAGCTGGTTTCTCTACCATGGAACGCACTGGAATCCGCCCCACTCTCGATGTCAACGGCATCTGGGGAGGCTATACTGGCGAAGGTGCAAAAACCGTAATCAGCTCCAAGGCTCATGCAAAAATTAGTATGCGACTTGTGCCTAATCAGGACTGGAAAAAGATTGGGGAGCTCTTTACAAAATATTTCAAGAGTATCGCTCCTAAATCTGTTAAAGTAGAGGTAGAGGTGCTCCACGGTGGCTACGGCTATGTTTCTCCTACTGACACTGTTGCCTACCAAGCCGCGCATCGTGCTGTCATCGAATCGCTCGGCAAGGAGCCTATTCCCTTCCGCAGTGGTGGTAGTATCCCCATTGTCAGCACATTCGAAAAGAAACTCGGCGTTAAGAGTATTCTCCTTGGTTTCGGACTCGAATCTGATGCCATACACTCCCCCAACGAGAATTATCCCGTAGAACAATTCTTACGCGGCATCCGTACGATCCCTCTCTTCTACAGATATTTTACCGAGGGGATGATGAAAAAATAAGCTCCTCACATACAATTAAAAGCAATTAATAAAAGATTCACGCCCCCAAAATCAAGGGGGCTTTTTTATTACATCATGAACAAAACAAAAAAAATCGGCACCGAAGGTGAAATCCTCGCTTGCCAATATCTCGAACAATTGGGCATGAAAATCCTAGCTCGCAATTGGCATTTCCGCCACTACGAGCTAGATATTATTGCTCGCTCTAGCACTGGGATACACGTTGTGGAAGTCAAAACTCGCTACCACGAAGACTTTCTCGCACTACCCGAGATTGTCAGTAATAGCCAAATAGAAAGATTGATCGCCGCAACACAAGCTTATATTGAAACGTTTCAATGTATAGAACCCGTGCAAATTGACCTCTTGGTAATTATTACGAAGTCTAACCGAACAGAATTTGAATACTATCCAGATGCCTTTCACGACAGCTTTTAATATTAAATGCAAGAATATCCCGAAAGTAATAGAGGAGACCAGCCCCAAACCTCTAAACGCCTGCACCTCTCCTTTGCCTCGGCCGCAATCGCCCTTGCCATTATACTCTTCCCCCTCTCTGACTATGTAGCATATGCGTCTATCGCCCTTGCTATCTTCTCTGGAATATATTTCCTAATCGCAGGAAATAAGGATTGGATCGAATCCTACTGGCAGCGACTCCTTCTACCGTTCCTACCCTTCTTTATCTCCAGTATCTTGCTTCTAAGCTCAAATAGCATCGGAGGACAACGGATCGGACTCTTTCTACTCATTGGTAGCTCCTTACTCAGTCTCGCTTTCAGTCGCACTTCACACGAAGAGCAAAGGGGAGGGCTTCTCTACAGTTTTCTTATAGCTTTTATCCTAACTATCTGGCGTGGTGTACGAGACTATATCTGGAGTGCCGATCCATACTGGCAAACGTTCGACTCACTACCCTTCGAGATTAGCACTCTTTTCATCCTACTCTACCTCTTTGGCAATTTCCTCTTCTATGCACCTCGAATCTTTTTACTTCTTTGCATCCAATTTAACCTCTCACGCACACTCGTTGCCTTTCTCTTTATCCTCCTTACTTGTATCTGGGTTTTCTTCTTCATCCTACTTTTTAAATACGCCCATACGCTCATTTTGCTTGCCATCTTTCCCTTCATCTTCATTCCACATGTGCGTAAATGGATCAACTACTTCCGAAATCTCACCACGCGACTTAGTCTCTGGGTTATTGTCGTCATAGCCTTCCTCTTTGGCGTTTCGTTTGTTGCACACCTAATAGACAACTACTTTAGTCCGCAATACAAACCATCTTCACCCTTCGAGACTATTACTGCTAATGGTCGGCCTTACTCACACGATACAACGACCTACGCCTTCCTTCACGGCAAATACCCCGACATCTATGTCTCTCAAGAAGAGATCGTCAATGAGTGGACTCGCTATTCTGGTATCCCTCTACAAAAGGAATTTGCTCCCGGACGTACTATCTATTTCGCGCTTTGCAACTACCTAGCCAGCGCCGGCTACAGACGAGACTCTATTGGACTCTCAAACCTCTCACAAGAGGATATCGAAGCAATTGAAATGGGAGCCACCGATATACACCTAAAAAGACGAGGTTGGCTTTATTGGAAACTCTGGCGCGAACTCGAAGACCTCGACTACGCTCGCGCCTCTGGAAATATCACGAACTCTTACCTCCTTATGGGATGGCTCTCTATCTCCCAAGCCGATACACAACTCACTCCTCCCATCGGTTTTATTGCCGCCTCCCGCCGATGGGGACTCCCCTTTATTCTATTCTTCATCGGATCGATTCTCGCCGTTCTCATCTATGCTGGGTGGCGAAAAAAGCATCAACACGCATGGGCCGTACTCTCTCTCTTCCTCATTGCCATCACATTCGGACATGGCGCCTTCACTCGCTTCGGAATGTTCTATATCATGATGAGCGTCTGGTGGGCAACCCATTTCAGCGGAAAGACCTCCCGCTTTTAAGTGTCCCTAGCGTTGTCTCCAACAATACGAAGCAAAAGCTTACATATTGCGACAATTTACCTCGTCACGTCTCTTATGACGATCATAATTACTCACCTCTATCAAATGAACTCGCACATCATGACGTTGACCATCAAACGGCGTGGTCAAGAAAATCCGCACCAACTCTAAAGCCTTCTCGGGCGATATGAAACGTGCTGGAAGCGCTATTGCATTCGCGTTGTTGTGGCGACGAGCTAGACTCGCTAACTCCGTGTCCCAACATAACGCTGCTCGTACTCCAGGATGACGATTGAGTGTTATAGCCATACCATTTCCCGTTCCACAAAAGGCTACCCCCAATGCTACTTGATGCGTTAGAATTTTGTGTGCTAACGGATGCGCATAGAGCGGATAATCTACCGAAATATCTGGGTCGTTCGTTCCACAATCGTCTACTACATAGCCAGATTCCAATAACGCCTCTCGCACAAAACGCTTGTGTTCTACACCCGCATGATCACTTGCCAAACCAATGATCAACTCATCAAACTGATTCACCACTTTCATAGTACCTTATTCTCCACCACTCTCTCCGACCTACAACACTACTATTACCACCACCTTATTTTAATTTTTGTAATGCAATTTATAAAATTCTTTCAAATGCAACGTTGCTTACTCAAAAAGAACCTTTTAATATTAAAAATCTAATAACCCCTCTGCTATCGTTAGTTGTAATTGAGCGTTTTCCCCATCAGACCAACTAAGTACCAAATTAGGGTGGAAAGGCACTAATACATCGCGCCCCGCCTCACACTCCACAACAAGTAGACTATTGTAGGAATATTGCTCAAAATCAATTACTCGTCCCACGCTTCTACCAAACTGATCCAAAAGTTCACAACCAACGAAAAGGGCGAGCCCCGTAGTATAATCTTCCTCAATCTCGTCATCCGCTGTTGCTGTATATTGAATATATATACCGAAATCTTTCAATGATTCAGGAGTAATACCATCGTCCAATGGCTCAAAAAAAAGCAAGGTTGTTCCATTGGCTCTCTCCTGCGCCTCAGCTACGACAAAAGGCACTGGCAAACCATCTATGCCAAGAAACAAGACATCTCCACTCGAGTGCGGAACATCGGCAAAAGTAAAGGGATCGAGCCAAATAGCCACGATCCCCTTCTCTGTCCCTACTACTTTTACCAGTCGCCCAACTTCTCGCAGCGATTCTAGCGTAACAATCGCTGACAAAGTTACAGGCTTCATCACAAAGCTCTATTGCGCAGTATCCTCTGTTGCAACATTTTCTACTGCAGCTGTCTCCGATTCTGCCTCAGCTTTTTTTGCTGCTTCTAGCTCGGCTTGTCTCTTACGCTGCGCCTCAGCCCTAGCTTCGTTTATTTTCGTTTCCGCTTCAAGACGGCTCTTCGTCGTCTCATTCTTCTTGTTGTTGAGCTCTTGACGCTTTGCTTCGATTTTCGCCTCTTTTTCGTTCAGCCAAGCTGAAAAACGTCGATCGGCCTCTTCCTGCGAAAATGCGCCCTTAGCTACGCCTCCCTCTAGGTGCTTTTTCAATAGCACTCCCTTGTACGATAATATCCGATTTGCCGTATTCGTCGGCTGCGCGCCTTGGTGCAACCAATACAATGCTCGCTCCACATTCAACTCGATGGTTGCGGGGTTCGTCATCGGATCGTAAGAGCCCAAACGCTCTATAAAACGCCCATCGCGCGGTGCGCGGCTATCGGCTACCACTACATGATAAAAAGGTCGATTCTTACGCCCATGACGACTCAAACGTATCTTAACTGCCATCTCTCTAAAAACTCGTTTATTAATGACTCACAGTAAAACTCGTACTGCAACACAAAGATACTACCTTTTTCTTACTCAACACTTTAATTATACTCCTTACACACTTTTTGGAATACTACCGCGCCAAGCGATTATTATCGGTTTTATGTGCAAAAAAACTGAATAAAAAAACGTTGGAGAGAAGCAAATCTCTCCAACGCCTAATTTACAACAGATAAGGTATCGCTCCTCTATTCTTTCACAACCTGAATAGTACGTTCGCCTCCATCCTGTGCTACAAAATGTAAGAAATATACTCCTGCTGCTAGATCGCGAGTCTCCAAAACTGTTTCACCTTCTTTTAGCTCACCCCTTCGCAAGAGTTGACCTCCTAACATCAACAACTCGTAGCGTATTCCTATCCCTAGTTCCTGACTAACTATTCGCAAACGATCGGTAAACGGATTGGGTACTACACTTATAGCTAACAATCGTGCATCCTCTACTGTTAATGTTGTAGACTTGAACTTGGCAACTACCACCAAATCAGATTCCAAAGTATAGTGAAGACGATTGCGCTGAAGCTGTTCTTTATACTCCACTCCATTGAGTGTTAACGACTCCAATTCATACTCCTTGTCTGCCTTTACTGTTACTAAAAGATCCGTTCCCGCTTCAAGTTCTTTACCTGAAGGCAGATTCGCTCCAGCATTACTTATCTCCAAGCTACCATTTTTGGGATCAGTATAGGTCACTGTATACAGTGCAGGTGCATCGCTCCGTCTCTTTAGTATTATAGGTTGTACAACCTCCGTCTCTCCAACCACCAACTCGTTTTGTTGTGTCTCATATTTCGGAGCACTGAGTACATACTTATACCTACCCTTTGGCAGAGTAAAACTTACCACTCCATCGGACGGAATGTTATAGAATTTACTAGCAATCTGCAATACACCGTCTCGCATCTCTCCCTTATCTACCGATATTTCAAAACGTACCGCTGTCTCGGCTTGTACAAAGACTGCTACAACATTACGATCGGCTTGAACACCCTTCTGTCGGCTCGTCTCCGTTTTACTAGCATCGTGCAGCCAGTAAGCGAAATGCCACCCTGGGTTGCTCACTGCTTTTACTTCACGACTATCCGCTCCCTTTGTAACCCACTCATACGCCGCATCACTACCATCCTCAAACTGGATTTTACCTGCCGCTCTCGGTTGTACGGCGTAGCTTATGCGCACCTGCTTATCGTCTACAAAAAGTGCCGTATAGGTCGCATCTGCAAAAACTGGCTCTGACAAACGGAGATTTGCTACCGTATCGCCTTCCTTCCAACGTACAAAGCGATAGCCTTTCTTTGCCTTTGCTGTCACCACCAAAGCTGCTTTGCCATACTCCACTTGCTGCGAACTCTTCTTTTCTTCTTCAATCTCGAAATATCCCGCTCCCGCAGGCTCACTTTTGTAGGTAAGATTAAGCGTCTGATCCGCTTTTTCGAAGATGTGAATATTATCCATTGCCATATACCACCCTGTGCGCGAGATATATTTCACTCTAAATTGAATAAAATCCGCTCCAGTATAGACTCCTTTAGCTAGTTCTGCATCTATCGACATCCGTGCAGTAGTTGTAGCTTCGGTATTGGTCACAAAATCTATCCAAGTATTCCCATCCACAGAATAGGAGACATCAAGAACATTTTTTATACCTCCCCCCCAGAGCATGGCATAATCGAAGTGTATTTGTAAATCCTTCGTTAAACCCGCTACACGATAACGAGGCGAATACAACCATACGGTATACTCCTGCGTCAAATTGCGTTTGCGGTTATCACAAATCAAGAATTTACCATCGAGTTTAAAGGGCTTCTCCGACAAATCGTCTACAATCTTCATCGGGTTATAGACCGCATCATCACTATAAGTAAACCAACCTCGGTGAAGCGTCCCTGCCTCGAAATCCTCGCGTGCAGGCAAGTTCTCATAACTCGTAAAGTAAGCCACATATTCTTGATCCATCTTCACGTTAGTTTCCTTACGAGACAACTCCGTCTTTCCATCGCTCCAACGTACAAATACACTATTGGCATCTGCTGGTGCTACAGTTACCTCCGTTCCTGCTGCTCCATATTCTACCTGCTGTTCCTGCATTCCGTGTATCCACTTACCTGCACCCCCAGCGATACTGTAATGTACTCGATAAACTTTTGCCTTGCATTGCGCCGTAAGAGTACGCGATGACGTTAGATCGCGATCTATACGAGGATTATCCTTGCGACCATCATCCCACTGTACAAACTCGTACCCTAGCTCAGGCACTACAAGCACCTCCGTTGTCGCCATCCCTGGCGCTACATTTTGTACCAAAACTCCATACAATGTGCAGTGTCCTGTACTAGTATATGTAAGTGTAATGTCCTCACGTGGGAATACGATCTCTACCTTGTTCTCCTTTTCCGTCGTAGGAACAACTTCCCCAGTCTTTCGAATATTATTCTTTGTAGCAATCCACTTCGTAGCAACACCTGTATTTAAAGCTAAACGCACCGCACCCTGCACATCTGTTACGCCACGAGCTTTGCCTGCCACGATAGTCGCACCTGCTACAGCTCCCTCCGTATCTTTTACAACAAAAAGCACTTCAACCTGCTTGTCAGCAACGACTTCAAAAACAAAATCTTCCATTGATACACGATAGTGCTCCGTTTCCATCTCTCCCTGTGCGGAAACTTTATAAGAACCCACAGGCAACACTCCCTCCCACGCAACACTCTCGTTCTTTGCATTCGTTAGTTTCGCAAACTTTTGAACCTTCTGTACCTCAATTTCTTTGGCATCCGCACCTGTTACAAAACCTTCGGATCTGAACTCCCAATCTATAGGACTCCCATACGAAACCTTTGTACTGATAGAGGGAATTAATGTAATCGCTTTCCGATTTACCGTAATTGTTTTTTCAACAGATGTAGCAGGAGCAAATTTCTGATCTCCACCTTGTTCGCAACGAAGCGTAGTAACTCCTGGTTCGCCCAGATATAGCTTCCCATTTGCTACACTCGCTACCGCTGGCTTATCACTCACATATTGTACAAGCAACCCAGAACTAGCACTCCCCATTAATACCACAGGAGCATCTCCATAGATGTAGCTCGTCTTCGACAAGTCCCAAGAGAGTGTCTGCTCATGCAATAGCGCTATTTCATAACGCTTTACATTCTTGTTCTTGGCTTCAACTACCAATATGCGCGGATGCTTGAAATCAATCTCTGTACTTCCAGATACGACTTCTTTCTCTGCCTTGACTTCATCAAGATACACTTTTGCTTCCGCCGATTGTGTAAAGGTTACTTTCACCTTGGTTAAATCCGTAATCTGTCCATGCGTTGCTTCCACAAGAGGAATAGGACAAATCGTAGGAATCGGTGCCAAAACTTCTACATCGCTCTTCAGACCAGCATTCAAATCTTTCTCCAATTTCAAACTCAACAAATCACATGCATCCGACTCATCTGCTTTAAAAGAGAATACGATTTTTTGCAAGTACTGCTTACCAAATAGTATCGCCTTTGCATCGATTTCTACATCGTTCGTAAAATCGTATACCTGCTCAGCTTGTACTGGTTTCCCTCCATACGTAAGCTCCGTACTGGACCAGTTTGGGATTATCGAACCTCGAACCTTCGTCTTATCTACAACCTTTCGGAAAGTGAGTATCCATTTTCCATTCTCAAACTTTGGCTTGCCTACCATCCCTTCGAATTGTACAATGCCCAACAATTCGCCTTGCTTTTTCCAGATACCACCCTCTGTTTTATCTACTAAGCTCTTATCTGTGAGCTCCAACCCCGCAGGTTTGCCATCCGAGATACTGGCCCAGTTGCCTACTCCTTCGTCAAAGCTATACTCCGCCATTACATTTTGGGGGAGCTTCCCATTTTGGTAGTAATGTTTGAACATATATTCCTTCAACTTCGCTTCGTCAACCTTGCCACGAAGACAACGGAACTCATCAATCTCTCCGTTAAAATATTTTCCCAACTCTAAATCACGGAAATCTGGGATATCAAAGCCATAACGATGTATACGTAACGGTTTCCCGTCTAACCAGATACGGATCTGCGTCTCGCCGCTCGTCTGCTCTGTTGGCAATTTTACGATATTCACCTCGACGGCCAGATGATGCCAACGCCCAAAGGTTACATCATCTCGGTCGGTCCAACTAAACGAGTAATCACCACAAATCACTCCTATCGAATTCAGTGGAAAGCCGTATTCCGAATTGTTGGCCAACTGCACTGCAAATTTCTTTCCAAGCAGCAAGGTAGCAGGTTGTGTACTCTCGGCCTTAAAGAGCATCTCGAAAGTATAACTCTGCCCCTTCTGCAACGAAGCTAGGCGCTCAGAGAGGGCAGATAAGTCTGCAACTTGCTTCTTATTCTTATCCACCAAACTCGTAAACGACAGCCCGTACTGCGCATCATCCAACTTGGGTTTGATACCATAGACCTTTCTGATCAATGTATTATTCTTTGGATTTACTACAGTCTCCATCTCCTCTATTGTTACCACTATTTCGTGCCGTCCCTCTGCATGAAGATCTGCTTTTATTTGCTTCAATGTCACCTCGGTGGTAGTCATATCATTCTCACTTTCCTTGCCAGGAACTAATACCTCTACAACCTCAACCTGTTCTGTAGCACCATCCACTACGACTTTTACTCGCAATGGCTTTGCAATCTCTTCACCCGCCTGATCTAAATTGCAATACGCGTGACGCGAGGCATTGCGTAGTTTCAACTTTATCTCTTGTGCTGCCGATAGACCTATGCCCGATTTCCCCGCATCCACTACTACCAATTCCAAATCGTTGGTTTTCGGGTTGCGCTCCTTCAGATCAAAAGTTACATCGCGTATATCCCCCGATATGAGACCATCTACAAAATTCGGAGCAGCATCTTTTTCGCTAGGCTGACAGAGTACAAAACGAGCACGATACATCCCCTCTTTCTGTCCTGTTGGGATAGGCATCGTTATCGAAGGCTCTAACTCTTCGTTCTTATATCGCTTACTCTTACCCTCCGAGGCTTCGAACACGCCATTATTATTCCAATCTACCCAAACCGACAAATAGTAGCGCTGGTCTTCATCTACATCCTCATCCTGCTGAACCTCAAATTTCAGTGCGATATCCTTATCATCCTTATAGACCACAATAGGAGGATCTACCTCATACACAATGTGGAAGGCGGGACTATCGAGTGTATAGGTCATCTCTCTATTCACCTCGACATAAAAGAATTGAGGGAAACTAGCTCTGAATATCCCTGGGATCGGATACCTATCGTGTCCTAGAGAGATACGCAGCATATTATCCTTACCATACGTATCCTCGTTGGTTTGTACTAAGGCAAAACAGTCTGTAATCCAATGCTGGGGGACACTCGTTATCTCTCCTAGATTGATGGTATTCTCACCAGGCTTTAGTTCTGCAACCACCTCATCCAAGAAATACTGCCTATACTTCGGACTATACAAAGCCACATGTACATTCTTTACTGGTTTCGCGTAGTTGTTCCTTACGACTACGGTTACAGGCACTGTCCCCTCTTTCTTGTCATCCTGTGCGCGAGCTTCAGCACTTACAACCGAGAGAGGGTTGTTCATCGGCACGAGATCTACCTCGGCTATCCAGCCAGCTGCTTTCCCTTCGTTCTTAGCACGGAATAACACAATTACACTGCCATTTTGTGCCTCAGAGGTAAACGTCGCATCCTTTTCCGTTTTCGTAATCGTCGTTCGTTCAGGCGTTTCTGTTAATTCCCAAGTATCAGGGATATCTTGCGTATAGATCGTAAGATATGCACTATCCCCTACCAAGTTCACTTGACGGAAATGCACTCGTACGCGCATATTCGGATCTTTCGGTCGGAATTGTAGCGTAACGCGTTGATTGAAAGGATAGTCGCCATAGGCTCCACCATTGTCTGTATAAATGAACGGCTTTTCTACTTCTATAATCTTCTTCGGATCTTGCTCATAACCTTGCACTACAGGAGAGAGTGGGTGAACCACCGTCTCACCATAATTTATCACTTCGAATGCTAGCTGATTATTACGAGGATTTATATCGTCCTCCAACAAAGCTTCTACACGGACGGTGTGTTTTTTTCCTAACGGATCCGAAGTACTCAAATCTACGGTAAACGGCACTTCCTTCGCCGTCTTGCCAGCAATATCTTCTACTATTGAGCTCGTTACCCATTGTCCATTCAGATATACTCGCACCTCTGCTCTCTTTATAGACTCCGTACTAAAATTATGTACTAAGAGTTGGTAGGTCGTTTTTCCCATATTCTGCTCATTCTTAATCTCCGAGCGCATCGCGACCCCAATATCTTTTCGTCCATCTAGCGAAGAAATCGCTATCCTATTTAGTGTAAGCTTATCATCATCTCGCTCTCCACAGTGTTGCATTACGAGATTATGCTCCTTCCCTCCTTCTAGCTGATAGTAGTATTCCTCTACGCCATTCGATTTCTCAATAACCTCTCTACCATACGAATCTTTCAATACCGTACCATTATCGAGAATTCTAAGACGTGAGCTTGTCAAATTCGTATTCTTACTGTGTCGTGTTAATGCTCCAATGAACGAAAATTGAACCTTCTGATCTGCAGGGATATCCCGTAAATCCACCGAACAAAAGACTAACTCTGATACGGTGTTTGGATTCTTCGTCTTATCAAACCAGCCATCCTGATCAAATACAAACCCTTTGGCACGGCTCGTTCCAATGTATAGGATATTCGCTCCTGGATGGTTCAATAACTTTTGTGAAGTATAGTAGTACTGAACCTTCAACGACTCTCCCAGAATAGTATAATATTGCGACCCCGCCTCTGAAAAATATTCTTCGAAAGGTAAGTCCGTCGCCTTTAGTCGGATCGGCAAGGATACGGGTGGGAGCACTGCCTTCGAACGATAACCCCACTCCGTTTCACTCAACCGTACTGCTACACTAAAAATTGCATCCTTCACTCCCTGCAATATTTCTTCTGGGATCTCGTATTCCGTTTTATTGGTATGCCCAATCATGCTCCACTCACCTTTTGTCTTATCTGCGAGCAAAATCGCATATTCTGTATTGGGCTTATTTACGGCATCCCAAGTTAGCTTCCATCCCTTGAGACCACATTGCGGAAGAGCTGCAAATTTTACATTGGTAATCGTATCTGAAATCCGGAAATAGCCTTCACTCTCTGCTATACGCCCCTTTGCATCCACTATTCGGAATTTCGCTTTGTTAGTCGCCTGCGTCGCGGGAGCAATGCGATACCGAATACGCATGTACGGATAAGCGATCGTCCCCAAAGTGCGGTAATTCTTACCACCATCGTAGGACATCTCTATCCTGTAGGGAGCTTCCACATTTTCGAGAGCCGCAAACGAGTATTCTCCAGCATACAAACAATCTCCTCCGCGCGGAGATATGACACGAGGTCTTCCCGCCCCCTCACTCCACCATACTACAACGTACTGTTGCTTTCCATCCGTTATACGCGTACCTTTTACCTTCACATGCAGTTTAGTAGTACCACCCAACTCATCTTGAGTTAGTGTTACTTGCTCAATATTGTTCAAATTATCGTTCTTGCGTTCAGCAGGATCTGCAACTTTACCCTTTGTAGGATTCAAGACCCAAGGAGCATACTCCGTATTCCCTGCCATTACACGCAAATCCAAATCGTTTACTAAACACGATTGTCTGGGTTTATAGCTCCGTTGCGAGACGGGGTCGTTCCATACCAGCATTACACGAGCAGCGGTTACGCCGTTTGGTAGCACTATTTCGTGGGAGATCTCCTTATTACTCTCTACCTCTCCAAAGAGATACCAAGAATTCTCCATAGCTTGCACAGCCTTCTCGGCATCCATTATCCCATAACCAAACTGGAAATCTGGTCCAGCCTCACCTTCATCTGTAGCCGTATTGGCCAGTAGAGCACGAACGAGATCGCTACGCATCTCCTCGCCGTTATGGAGCTGTGCATAACGCTCTTGCATCAATAACACATGCCCCGTTACAGTAGGACAAGCCATCGAAGTCCCATCCATAGCATCATACGTCTTGCCTGGTATTGTACTCTTTACTTGTACCCCCTTGGCAACTAATAATGGGAAGAGGCGTCCATCATCCAACGGACCAAAACTACTAAAAGAGCCAATCTGCCCCCAATCATCTATTGCCCCAACGCTTATAATATTTTTGGATCTTCGTGTCGTGGTTCCGTAGCCCTCTCTTCCCCACATTTCTACAATCTCTTTCTGACAATACATCTGGTAGTTGCCCGCAGCATAGACATGGGTTAGCGTGGGATATTTATTGGCTAACGCATCGATTTGGTAGTCTGTATTAGCATAGGAATCGTATTGTAGATTTTCGCAGACGACCTTGCTACCATACGAGTTAGAGATTGCATGTAGTCCGAATTTCTCGCGGGCAAGTGCCATTTCTTCTCGCTCATTCAATCCATTCGAACCAATGTTAAAATTGTAATTATAGGATTCCGCAAGGGGAGCCATTCCTCGAGCCTCTGGATCTAGTAATCCTGCCCCAAGGATTGTCCCCGTAACATGCGATCCGTGTTTTTCTGCATTCTCGCCCGCAATGCCATATTCATACTCTTGTGGGTGTACACGAGTTCCATAGTCTGGATGATAGATAGCTTGCCCATCCCAAATACCAACTTTTCGTCCCTTACCAAGCAAACCTCTCCCTCCGAGCGCAGTAGGATAATTCAATACGCGAGCTCGACCAATACGTGCTCCACCCTCATTCCACAAAACTGCAGGAGGATCTATTGGACTAATCTCTAGAACCCAAGGCAACTTAGCCGCAGCCTTGAGTTGTTCGAACGACCCCGTGGCATCCACTTGGTCAAACACAGGCGAGAGCCGTATATTCGTTAACTCGAGCGATTGTAAGATGCTCTCTATCTCTTTGCGAGGAGAATTACCTGCAAAACGAATTACGGCTTTTATCTTACCTCCATCCGCTGTTGCCCAAAGTGGGAGGGCGGAATCCGTAAGCCTTGTACTGAGCTTCCATTCTGGAGCGACGGGGATCATCGAACTCGCTAGATGCAATTTGCGCACGTCGCTTATCTGCGTAGTCGGCGCAAGTTCTGCAAAATAGGCGTTACCGCCCACATAAGAAGTTAACTTAACCCCAGCTTGCTCTAGTTTCGCTAATTCCGAGACCTTTGGGAGCGATTTGAACTGTATCAAAACATTATTCAAACCTCGAAGCCTCGTCTCTACTGAAGCTGTACCACGTGCTCGTCCCTCCATATTCTGGGGAGGGATAAAGCGATGTCCACCAAGCTCCACCTCCTGTTGTGCCAAGAGTACGCAAGGAAATAGTAACAAGGCTGACAAGAAAATCTTAAAAACTATCCTCATGCAAATACTGTATTTAATTGTTTAAGGAATGCTTATCCATCTATCTTCTTACACTTTTAATGCCAAGTGTAACATTATGCGAAGTAAAAACGTAAATCTGAGGTTTTTATTTATTCTTGTGTTAGTTTCTTTTAAAGCAATGCCTTGAAACGCGAACAGAGAGTATAGCTTTTCGTACTTTTGCCACTACGATGCCGCGAAAAGAGAATCTCGATAACAATCTCGCTCCTATTGTTAAATGGGCAGGTGGCAAGCGGCAACTTCTGCCCGCCATCCTACCCCTCTTACCTCTAAATATCCACAAACGCACGTATTGCGAACCTTTTCTCGGTGGAGGAGCGCTCCTATGGGCTTTGCATCCAAAAAAAGCTATCGTCAACGATCTCAATACGGAGCTCATGAATATGTACCGCGTTGTTCGCGATATGCCCCAAGAGCTCATCGCCACACTCAAACAACATATCAACACCGCAGAGTATTTCTACCGCTTACGCGTGATGGATCGAGAGCCTGACTTTACACTACGTCCTCCCGTGGAACGAGCCGCGCGATTCATTTACCTCAACAAAACCTGTTACAACGGACTATTCCGCGTAAATAGTGCAGGAGAATTTAACTCCCCCTACGGTCACTACAAACGCCCTAATTTCACTAACGAGGCAAATATACTCGCTGTCCACGAGTTCCTCAATACCAACAGGATTTTGCTTGAGAATACCGATTACCAATCCATTCTCGATTCCTTACCAACGAACACTTTCGTCTATCTTGATCCCCCATACCATCCCTTATCCGAGACATCCAACTTTACTGGCTATGTACAGGGCGGCTGGAAAGCTTCAGACCAAGAACGTTTGTGCGAGGCTTGTCAAAATCTTGATGCGCGAGGGATCGCTTTCATGCAGTCAAACTCCGATACTCCCCTCATCCGTCAACTCTATGCCGATTTCCACATTACTGTAGTACAAGCTCTCCGTGCGGTTAATTCGAAGGCAGAAGGACGGGGGGCTATTAACGAACTCATAATCCGTAATTATGACAAACACTCATCCCTCAAAAAATGACCGTGCTTGGCTACACCTCTTTCGGAAATACAAAATATTAGAACAACTACAACACGCTCCATTCTTTGAGATCTCCGCCACACAAATCAATACCGAACGCGAGGCGAGACTCATGACCAAGTTTGACCATGCAACACAACTCCCTACTCCTTTCCGCGAAAATAGACTTGGGATTCTCCCACTCACTCGCGGCACGTATGCCATTGGGACATTCCATATTTTTCATACCATAGAGGACCTTCCTACAGCTACCTACTACCTTCAACCTCATACATTCCTGCAGAGCTTAGATCTCTCCCTTGTGACCAACGAAGCTACGGCTATACACCTAGCACATACCTCGGGAATCCTCGCTCATTTTACCAATGAAAAGGTTCTCTATCCCACCATTAGTGGTCGGATGGGGACAAGTACATTCGAATTCGATATCAACCACACCTCCCAAACCACAATAGCACTACAGGTAGAGAATGCACAGATAGAGATTGATGCGGGCTATGAGTCGCCCAATGCACTCTACCTAATAGAAGCTAAAAATCACCTAGCAAACGATTTCAATGTGCGGCAACTTTACTATCCCTATCGCCTCTGGCGAGAACGTCTCTCAAAACCCGTACGACTTATCTACCTCACCTACTCCGATGCCACCTATTCGCTCCGAGAATATCAGTTTATCAATCCTAAACACTACAATTCGCTTGCACTCCAACGACATCTTTGCTACCGTTTCCTCTCTGGTCATCTTACTCTGGTAAGGCTTAAGGAGCTCATAGCTAGCACTCCTATACACCCTCTCCCCCGCGATCCCTTACCACAAGCCGATAGCTTCGAAAGAATTGTAAATCTCTGCGAGCGTTTGCTACAAGATGGTAGCCTTACTAAGCAAGCAATTGCTCAACAATATGATTTTACACCTCGACAGGCAGATTACTACATCGCTGCAGCAAAATATCTTCAACTCGTTGCTGAAAAAAAAAGTCAACACGAGTATCAGCTAATCCTCTCCGAGCTAGGACTCGAAATCTTCTCGATGCCCATCCCTAATCGTCGCATCGCACTGATTCAGCAGATACTTAGTATTCCTCCCTTTCGCGGCTGTTTTGCACTTTTCCTCACATGCGAACTACAACGGCCACCTCTTACCTCTGTACTGGAGGTTCTCGCGCGGTACTATCCTGAACTCTCTGCTATCACATTACAACGACGCACAAGTACCGTCGTCGCTTGGCTCGCTTGGATTTGCAGTTGGTGCGAAACACCCAACGGACTAAGACTCTATTGTGAAGAGCATCACAATTCTGAATGAGACTTAAAGCATAACTTTGTAAGCATCTAATTTTTAAGAAAATTCGTACCGATGAGTGTGACAACCGAGTTCAACCGCATCTTTTGGGCGACTACCCTAGAATTCCGACGTTTACGCAACCTCACTGCTCTCCCACCTTCTAGTTATCCACAAAATACCTTAAACGATCTCCTTTTCAAAAAGAACTGGATAGATAACATCCAATGGGATCTCGAAGATATTATCCGCGATCCCCATATCGATCCCGTAAAAGCTCTCGAAATTAAACGAAAGATTGACTACTGGAATCAACAACGTACGGATACTGTCGAGCAGATCGATACCCTTTTCTTCAATCAATTTGCGACCATACAACCCCAAGAGGATGCTACTCTCAATACCGAGAGTCCAGCCTGGGCGATAGACCGTCTCTCTATTCTCACCCTCAAAATCTACCACATGCAACTACAAGCTACCGATCTCACGGCTACGCAGGAGCACCGCGATCGTTGTCAAAATAAGCTCGACATTTTACTCACTCAACGTGTTGATCTCTCTACTGCGCTCGAACAACTCCTAGATGCTTACCAACGAGGCGAAAAAGTGATGAAAACCTACAAGCAGATGAAGATGTACAACGACCCATCGCTAAATCCGATACTAAGAGGGAAGAAATAACGAATATTTAGCGCCCTCCCCCCTTTATACCCACTATACAAAAATAGAGAAACAAAACTGGCACTAAGCAATGTCCACACTAGAAATAGCGAGTAAGCAGGCGCAAATACGTCCGCCCCATGTCCTACTCATACGGCTTAGTGCACTTGGCGATGTAGTGATGCTCCTACCCGTAGTAAAAGCTCTACGCGAGACATATCCCGAAATCGCAATCACGATCCTTTCATCACCCTTTGTACGTCCACTCTTTGAAGCTCTACACGAAGTCCGTTTCGTCGCAGCAGATACTCGCCACAAACACAAGGGTATTGTAGGGATTTGGCGCTTGGCAACAGCGCTTCGGCAAGAACATTTTACCCATATTGCCGATACGCACAGTGTATTACGAACTTGGCTACTACGTTTTTTCCTACGCCTACTCTCCCTTTTTCAGCCCTATAAACTTGCAGCAATAGACAAAGGTCGCAAAGAGAAAAAAGCGCTCACGCGTCCTACAGACAAAAGACTTATCCCCTTGGAACACTCTGTAAAACGCTATGCAGACGTATTATCACACCTCGGGTATCCTCTCCACATCCCCTATCTACTCGGAGGACTCCCAGATCTTCCGCTCCCCTCCCCACTCCTTACACACTTCGAGGCGACTCGGCTTCGTGTAGGCATTGCTCCCTTTGCTAAGCACCGCGGCAAGATATACGACCTAGATCGAATGCGGCTACTTATCGACCGACTTGAACGAAACGGAATTCTGGTTTTTCTCTTCGGATCGCAAGGCAAAGAAGCTGAGCTACTGCAACAATGGGCAACTTCTCGCAATATTATTGCATTACCAACTTATCAACTTAATCTCCTGGAAGAGATCGCTGTGATACGCCACCTTGATTTGATGCTAACCATGGATTCTGCCAATATGCACCTAGCCTCGTGGGCTGGAACACGCACACTCTCCATCTGGGGCGCTACACATCGCTTTGCTGGGTTTTATGGTTGGGGACAATCGGAGAACCTAGCGGTGGAAAAAGAGGAACTTTCGTGTCGCCCTTGCTCTGTATATGGCAATTCGCCATGTATGCGGGGCGATTACGCATGTCTCAATATCTCGGTAGAGGAACTCTACAAACGGATCTTACTCGAACTCCCCACATCGCAGACCACTAAATCGTAAAAAACGCGAGCAGTATGTACAATGTGCGTCACCTAGGAAACCATTCTACTCTCCCACAAAAATACGACCCTACAATACTCGAAGCAATTCCGCGCCTCAACGCTATAGAAGCAGAAGGTTACGATGTTTGGCACGCCTATGAAATCTGTTGTCTGTGTGAGAATGGACTACCTGCCACAGGTATCCTAAAAATGCGGTATTCTCGCTCGAGTCATTGGATAGTAGAGAGTAAATCACTCAAACTTTACTTATACTCCCTTACAACACACTGTTGCGGCGAAACTCCTGCACAAGCACTTCTGCAATTACAAGAAATCGTAGCCGCAGACCTCTCACAACTTCTCCAAACCGAGGTTCACTGCAAGATTCACACTGCCTACAACTTAAATGAAGATTGGCTAGCAGCATATCCTCTTCTCGAGACGTTGCACGAATTGCCTCAAACCTCAACACTACAAGTGGCCTCTCACTTATTAGGGTCGTTATGTCCCGTAACGCAACAACCCGACTGGGGAACGTTCGTACTCCAACTAAGAGGCGAACACCTACCTACACGCCAAGAACTTCTTGCACTACTACTCTCCAAACGCGGGAATCTGGGATTTCATGAAGAAATTACCGACCAACTTTACAACACTTTGCAAGAGAGATACGCTCCTACACATCTTTTCGTTACTTGCTTATACACACGACGCGGAGGAATAGATATTTGTCCCGTACGAGCCAGCGAACTCCGTATTATACCCGAGCATTTCGTTCATGAGGCACTCCTACCACCACCATCATTTCGTCGTTAGAGTCTCTCTTACTCTTGCATTCCTTTGTTTTATATCAATTTTACAGACTTGGGCTCAACATCGTATCAATATCGATTCTATCGCACGAGCAATCAATACACAGTTTGGCGATTGCAGCCGTTCTATCCCTCTAACCACCAAAGAGCTCGTACTTGACGATACGCCTATCCTTCCTTCCTCCTTGCGTATCGTACGTTGTACACTCCCAGCAAATCAGCAACCGAAACTATTGTTAGATAGTACCGCGACCCATCTTTATATCGATGCGCCATTTGCTACCGAGCGGGATACACTCTGGATAGAATACCGCAAACTCCCTCGTAAAACTTCCGAACAATTCTCCATCTACGAACTATTAGACTCAGTAAGCCCTTCTGAAAAGCCTCGTTGGAAACAAATACAAGAACAACAAACCTCTTCGACTCCCAGTGCTCAATGGCTTGCACCTCTCACTCTAAAAGGCTATGCTGAACGAGAAGCGACAATAGGCGAAAGTGTACAAGCACCCTTTGCTGGACGTATGCACCTCGAATTGGAGGGAGTCCTCGAATCAAATCTTCGTATACAAGGCGAACTCTCCGATCAATCATTGCCTTTCCAACCCGATGGGACTACGACACAGATCTCTGCACTTGATCGTATCTACCTCGGCGTCTCCGACTCCCTCTGGAAAGTAGAAGCTGGCGATATCACTATCGGGAGTGCAAATCATTTTCTACACTTTCAAACTCCGATACAGGGACTGCGCTACCAATACCAGAGCCTATACAAGCATCGCGATTCCCTCCTCTTCGACCTCGCTGCAGGGATAACCAAAGGCGAATATGCAGAGATTGCTCTGCAAGGCATTGAGGCTATACAAGGTCCCTATCGGATCTATCCGAATGCTACCTATCTACAAGTTGCCGCGATAGCTGGCTCAGAGCATGTCTACCTTAACGGTATACTCCTCTCGCGAGGGTACGATAAAGACTATACGATCGACTACAACCTCGGGGAGATCTATTTTACTATCCGTCAACCTATCCATGCAAGCTCACGTATCCTTGTGAAATACGAAAAGGCCTCGAAACTATACACTCGCTATCTCTTTCATTCCAAAGCTAAGGCAAGACTTCACAATGGGTGGTTACTTGATGTTCAAAGCTATATTGCACACGACGATCGAAGTTCGCTAGCTCTCACCGAAAATAAAACAGAAGCCCTCGAACAACTCTCTCGCTTGCCTAGCAGCGACTCTTTATTGCAGTATATTGCTCCCCCAGAGCAAATTGATGGCAGAAAACGGAGCGGCTACTTATTAGTTGATACTTTGATCGACAAGCGATCCTATTCTATTTTTCGGTATGTAGAAGCCGGTAAATACGACTCGGTATATAACCCCTATTTCCATTACAACCCTTCGAGCGGTAATTATATTCAAATGCAAGCCGCTAACAACGAACTGATATATGTATGGCAAGCTCCTCAGAATGGCAAGAGCATCGGTAATTACAGTATTGGGCAACAACTAAAGCCCCCGAGCACTCACCAACTCGTACAAGCCACTCTTGGCTACAATACCTCGGCCTCGCGAACCCAAGTAACATTCGCTTTGAGTCATCAAAATAGCAATACACTAAACCTCTCGCAAAAACAACACACTGGGCTAGCAGCAGAACTCTATCACGAGAACCGGTTATTTTCGCTCGGTAGTCTCACACTTTGGGTAGGAGGAGAATCTCGTATTGTACTGAAAGATTTCCGCCCTGCTCAGAATTTTCTTGATTTCAATTTCCTACGCAACTGGGGGCTAGAACATGGGCTCGCAGCAATAAATTGGGGCGACGGCGCGCTTTGGTTTGCACTGAAACACAAAATGGGGCATTCACAACTCGGAGCCAAAACCTTCGTAACACAACAGCACAAAGGGCTAGCACTCGAACTACAACAACAATACCGATGGCAAAATATCTATTATAAAACGAATATTAGTGCTCGCCAACTCCGAACCGATTCGCTGCGACGTTGGACAGGGCAACTAACTAGCGAGTTAGCCTACCAATGGCAGAAATGGCGACCAGCACTTTTCATCGAAGGCGAACTTCAACACAGTAAGCAAGATAACACCATCAAGAGTAATGACTACCGATGGTTTCGTACGGGAGCAAAATTGCACTCTAGCGATTCGGCTCTGTATTCCTTTGCAAGCGAGCATACCTACCGCTACGATGCAGCAACACTCCTACCAACCCTACAATCAGAGCGTCAGACGTTAGAACAAACTCTACAAAGCACTCTTAACCTTCAACACTGGGGCACATATTCTGCACACATCAACTATCAATATCAATCTGCCTTGCATCTTCATACAAAAACTCGTAGCACTACCAATACTCTCCTTACCCAAATTTCTAGCGCTCTCGCTTTTTGGAAAGAGCGTATCCGTTGTCGCCTCGTGCAAGAGCTCTCTACCGAACAAACGCCAGAGTGGCAACAACGCTTTATCCGAGTCCCTGATGGGCAAGGGCAATACCGCTGGATAGATGCAAATGGTGATGGGCAACAACAACTCGAAGAGTTTGTACCTGCAGCCTTTCGAGATCAAGGACAATACGTCCTTCAACTTACTCCCACAAATAAAACGCATACTACCAAAAGTAGCAAGTATCAACTTTCCCTGAACATCTCTGCACGAGAGAGGCTACAGGCTATCGATTCCTCTACCGTTTGGTGGCAACGCTGGGATCTGGAAGTTAATGCCCAAACAGAGCAAAAATTAGAAAACGCCCCGTTGTACAAATCCTTACTCCCCATTCACTGGCAACCTCACACAGAAGGACTAAGACAGAGCTTCCATACAACCCTATGGCTCAACAAAGATCACGCACCTCTTACTTATTTTCTTAGTGCAACATACAACCAGCAAATACAAAACCTCTCACAAGGCAAAAACACACTCTTGGATCTACAATACAGGGGGGGAGTACAATCTCCACACTCTACACCTTGGATATCAATATTAGAAGGCGAGTGGCAAATAAAACAATTAGATGCCCCCTACAACAAAACAACGAAACTCGAGGCTCGGCTTTGGAAACTACATGCAACCCTCGGATGGCGTACGTCCAGTAGTGGTGAACATCGTCTCATTTTTCAGCACTCATGGCTTACACTTTTGGCGCATCGCTCCACCCCTGCACGAATTCTCGAACTGGAATATTCACTCACATTTCCCATTGTAAAAGAATGGAAGGGCGAAGGACAACTCACCTATGCTCGTACAAAACTCCAAATACTAAGCAATAACCCACTCGCTTACAGTCTGACACAGGGTTATCTGGATGGCAACAATTTTATAGGAAATATTTCCCTCCGCTGGCAACTCTCCTCAAATATCGCGATCGTAGGCTCATACGAACTCCGCTCGCTCGGCACTGCACCATTCCAACAAGCGGGTAACCTTGCTATTAGATCGCAGTTTTAAATATGCTTATCTTCTTTAAGAAAAGTTTAGTTTGAAAAAGACACAAAAAAGTGGAGCTTACACACTTTTTTCATGGAGAGTCCCCCGCAACTTCTTTGCGTTACGGGGGCTCTATTTTATCCTAATAATCCTCTGTTTCCTCTTCCAAGGCTTCCTTTTCAAACTTCGCCTCCACAGTTATTGCATAGCCAGGCATTGAGAATTGAAACTCGGAGTCACTTAGTTTGAGATAATTAATCTTTCCCTTTTTCTTCGAACCACTCTTATAGATTAGAAGACTGGAAAGACGGTAATCTTCCTCTGGTTCTATCTCTAACATTACCCAAGTATCCTTTTCCTGTCCCTCATTCCCATTGACAATCTCAATTGTGCCATGTTCTGTGGGTTGGATTGTAATAGGATATGTTGTGGGTTCTGCTAGCAAAGGATTTCCATCGTCTTCTATTTTATCATCATCTCCCTCATCTATCCTATCCTCGTTTATCTTATCATCATTATCATTCGCATCCTCATTCTCCTCATCTCCATTTTTTTCATCTTTCTCAAAAATCACTTGTACTTCTACCGCGCAGGCCGGCATCTTAAAACGATACTCGGTATCGCTTACCTTATTCGTGCTAACTGTTACACTCTCCGCACCACTTTTGAAGACCTTAAGACTCGCGAAATGATAATCGGCGTCTGGCGTGAGAGTTAAGGTTACCTGCGTATCGGCTTCTAACTCGCCTTCTTTATCTGCTTCTAACGTACCATTGGAAGGAGACTGTAACGAAAGTAAATAGGTTGTTGGAACTTGGGGGTGCGATTGCTGTGTTTTGTTCTTCTCAAACACCACTTTCACCGTCACATCATGCGCGGGCATCGTGAAATGATAATCGGTATCGCTGTCCTTGGTAGTAGCTATCGTAACCTTCGAATTGGTGAGCTTATACACTTTGAACGTTGCAAGGTGATAGTTCTCGTTTGGTATTAATGATAACCGTACCTCGGTATTAGACTTCACTTCGTCTTTCTTGGATATCTCTACTTTGCCATTAGGGGTGTCTTCCAATTGAAGCCAATATGTCCCTTGAGGCACATCCTTTTCAAACTTCACCTCCACCGTTACGTCGTGGGCAGGCATAGTGAAACGATAGTCCGTGTCGTTATCCTTAGTGGTAACGACTGCGACTCCAGGATTATTGAGCTTATAAACTTTGAAAAGCGCGAGACGGCAGTTTTCGTTGGGTATTAACGATAACTTAACCTCCGTATTGACTGGCACATTACCTTCATTAGATATCTCAACTCTACCATTAGAGGTAGATTTCAATTCTAACCGATAAGACTTTGAGGCTTGCGGATTATCCTCTCCAGGTGTTTGTGATGACTCTTTCCCAAAAGTTGCCTGTACGGTTACCGAATAGTCTGGCATTACGAAACTATACTCATTGTCTCCGACCTTAGTCGTGCTAACAATTACTCCCTCCTCTCCTCTCTTATAGACTTTGAGGTTTTCGAGGTGATAAGAATCGTCAGGGGTTAATCTTAAAAATATCTCTGTTTCGCCAGCATCTCCTACAGATTTAAAAATATCTACTTTCCCGTGTGGCGAAGGTTTTAGGGAGATTGATGGCGGTTGCGAGGTTGCATTCTTTTTCTCAAATACCACCTTCACCATTACGTCGTGGGCAGGCATAGTAAAACGATACATTGTTTCACTATCCTCGGTGGTTGCAATACTTAAACTTTCATCACCGCTCTTGTATACTTTGAGAATTGAGAGGTTGTAATCTTTCTCGGGCGCAACAGTTATAGTTACCTGCGTAGCAGACTTCACATCTTTTGTCTCTGAGCACTTTACCGAACCGTGGGCTGTAGGGGCAAGTGCAACAGAATGTTTGGTAAATTGGTAGGTTGGGATGGGTAATTGTGTCTCACCTCCTTCCACAACAAAAGGATATTTACTAAAACTCTTAAGTGTGTGATCTTTCAGTTCCGCTAAAACAAAGGCAGATTTAGTCCCCTTGGGTAGGTTAACAACTTTTCGGAGCGTGATCTCAATACTCTTACCCGGTTCAATGATATAGGTGCGGAGATGTTCAAATTCTCCAGGAAAACCTTTAGGATCTAGGAAATAAATCAACCAGTTATCAATATATGCACCAGCGTTGCCCTTGGCGCTGAGCCTAAAGCGTGCAGTATAGTCAGATCCCGCCTTTACATGTTCTGTTTTTTCGATGAGCTGAATATCAGGCAAATCTAACTCATAATGTGCTGCAGGAGTAATAGATATACTCGCTATAGGAAGTTTACAGATCTTACCCTCACTATGCTCGTTTGCAAAGAAGTGGAGATATTTTTTCGTCCTACTCTTAGGACCCATAATCTGGGTGCGGAACATCGTCACTTCTCCAGGAGCTATATCTACTAGCTCATTGATTGCGCACTCGTCTAGCGATGAGGGGGGCATGGGCGATTCCGAGTCGCTATAAACAGCTTGTATATAGGATTTGTATTGTTGCGATCCCTTACTCCCCACACTCCATTCTACTGCATTGTAATTGTTCTCGTGAAGAGTGGTGGTGCTCTTCCATGTAACTTCCAACTGCGGAGTTTGGGTAACTTCCCTCACTTGTAAGGTTCGATGGGAAGCGGCTATCTTGATTTGTAGCCTTTTCCTATCCCTAGAGGTTACGGGATAGTACGTTTTGTTATCCTCCTCGTAAATATACGGACGGAGAGTATAGAGACCATTTGACACACCCGAGCAGTTGAACCCTTCACATAAGAGTTTATTGATACCCGGTTTTAGTAGTGTAGCCCCTTTCGATAGAAACCGGCTTACTTCCTCCCCTTTTTCATTGATAAAAGCAAATGCAAGACGTATAAAGCGAGACTCCGTGGAAGAGGTAAATACGCCACCAAGCCCGACCTCTCTGAAAGGAGTAGTAACTAACTCTGGTTCCAGATCCCACGAATGTACCAATAAGTCCAAGTAGGTGTAGTTATGGACGTCTGGAGTGCCGCTATATTGCACTGCAGGGCAAATCCCAATAATTGCATCCTGATAGAAACTATAATTCCCATTATTGGATTCTAATTTATGCAATCTAAAGTATCCATCACATTGTCCGTTCCATCCCCAGTTTACATGGAAGTAACCATTTCCATCATATCCATCTATGACAAAGGTGTGTCCAGCTCCTTGTAATGGCACACCACTGTAAATCACAGGACGCCGCGCTTGTAACTCCGATATAAGGAGCTGTTCCCACACTAATGAAGAATAGTCGCTAGCATGTACTAGCTGAAGCGATGGTGCATAAGCAAAATAAGAGCGAAGTGCATTAAAAGCATCGAACGAAGAACTCGCACCCCCCGAAGCGCTATATCGCATTCTTAATGCCTTTCCGAGTTCGCGCATTAAATAAGCCACTGCTTCCTTTTCTTCTTGCGTGCCGTCGCTAGCAGGATTGTTGGGCATCTTTTTCCAATCAAAGGATTTCGTACAGAATTCGTTCTCGCCCGCTATCGTCCCTTTCCCTTGCGGAGGCCATGCATAGTAACGCATCAATTGGGCACAGGCTGTTGCCACACAACCTGTTGGGTATTTATTAGGTGTATAAAGGTTGTATGGGTACTCCTGCCCCCAGGCAAGGTTACGCAGGAGTGGAGTAACCACCTCTGCAGCATTACGGAAGTTCTGTGAGGAAGGAACGCTCCTTGTATTACGAACCTCCTTAACCCATGCCGAATATCCGTCAAGGTATTGGGCAATCTCCCTAGGCATTGCCTGGGTGGAGAAGTTATCCTGATCCGAATAAGCAAGAATTGGGGGGAGGGCGTCGTCTCCTGCCACGACCACAAATCCAGCCCCAGTCTTGTTGCCAAAGACATAGTAATCTTTCCCATCGTTACTCCCTTTAGTGGGTAATCCAGAGCTCGTATAGAGCAGTTCAACGGGCTGAGCTCCTCTCACAAGCTCCAATTTGAAATGTTGTTGTGCGTAGCTTGCCGCTTTTTCTTGTGAAATGGGGGCAGCCCACACCCTTAGGGTACTAAAAAGTAGTAACCCAAATAGAATTAGGATAGTGTTTTTGTTCATGACAGTTCTGTCTTCTAATTTGCTCAAATGCCTAAAAATATTCAAAAATAATAAAAGGAATCCGTCCCTGTTGCATTAAGGTTACATCCTTCTTGCTCCCTAAGTAATCAATATTTGTAGAGGCGAAACGTGATTCGCACATTGAAGGTGCGTCAAAATGTAAATTACGAGAGATATAAAGCAAGTATACCATTATCTTTTCCAGACAGGGCATGCCCTGTCCTACATAACACCCTCAGCCCAAAGTTTCTACATTGGGCTGGAGTCTCATTTCAGAACTCCTGATAGGGCATGCCATGTCCCTTCATAACACCCCACAGCACGGGGTTTCTACCGCCGTGCTAAAAAAGACTCGCCCCACAAGGGGGCTTAAGTAAGACCCGCTTGTCGCAAATTCCGCCCCTCTGGCGCAAGGACCGTCTGCTAAGACCGTTAGGAGCAGTTCTCCCCTTTTGCTTTAAATTTGACATATGCATGTGCAATTCGTAAGTAGCTCAGGTAAAGAAAATGACTACCATCCACGAAATCTTAACGCGAGTCCGAAAAGAAGCACTCACCGAAACTGAAAAAGGGACACGATTCGAAAGGCTTATGTGTGCATGGCTCAAAACCACGCCTATGTACGCGAACCTCTTCGAGGCTGTGTGGCTCTGGCGCGAGTTCCCTGCACGCAGCGAATTCGGTGGTAAAGATACGGGGATAGATATCGTAGCAAAGACCAACCTAGGCGAATACTGGGCAATCCAGTGTAAGTGCTATGCCGAAGATACGCACATCAATAAGCCCGAGGTCGATACCTTCCTCTCCACCTCTAGCAAAGGGTTTACCGACCCGACAAGTGGCGCGAGCTGCTCGTTTGCACACCGTCTCTGGATTGCAACAACCTACCACTGGGGGCGCGAAGCCGAGCTCGTGATTCAAAACCAGAACCCACCCGTTACGCGCATTCAACTCGCCGATCTGGATGCCTCGCCCGTCGACTGGGGCAAACTCTGGGAAGGGCTTGAGGGCTCTGCGGCGCGTATTGCGAGAAAAGAGCTCCGCAAACACCAAATCGAAGCACTGCAAGCGGCACATGCCCACTATGCTACTGCTGATCGGGGCAAACTCGTTATGGCATGCGGCACGGGAAAGACCTTTACCTCGCTTAAACTCGTCGAACAAGAGCTGAGTGGCCACGGGCTTGTACTCTTTCTCGTACCCAGTATCGCACTGCTCGGTCAGTCGCTTAACGATTGGATGGGCGATGCCGAAAAGCCCCTGAAAGCCATCTGCGTCTGCTCGGATGCGCACGCCTCGCGCAAAATGAAGCGCAATGAGGACGACGCCCCCTCCGATACCCCTGTCGACCTAGCCCTCCCTGCCTCGACGCACCCCGAAACGATAATCCGTCAGCTCGAGGCCTACCAAAATTACGAGGGGCTTGTGGTCGTGTTTTCTACCTACCAAAGTATCGACATTGTCGCAGCGGCGCAAGTGCAACTCCTCGAAAAGAGCGAGGGTACGTACGGGACTTTTGACTTCGTAGTATGCGACGAGGCGCATCGCACCACGGGCGTGAAAATCTCGCAAAGCGACGAGAGCAACTTCACCAAAATCCACAACAACGAGATTATCCGCGCCTACAAACGACTCTATATGACCGCCACGCCGCGCATCTTTGGCGAGACCTCCAAAATAAAAGCCAGCAAGAACAACTATATCCTCTGTTCGATGGACGATACCTCGATTTACGGCGAGGAGTTCTATCGCGTGAACTTCGCCTATGCCGTACGCGAGGGCATCCTGACAGACTATAAAGTGCTGGTGCTGACCGTCTCGGAGGATCAGATCCCAGACGAGCTCCTTCAACAAATAAAAGAGGACGACCTGCACGAACTCAACTACGACGACACGGGGAAGCTCATCGGGCTTATCAACGGACTCTCGAAAAAGCTCTATGGCGACCACGGCATCACTTGGCTCTCCGACCCACGACTGATGCGACGTGCACTCGCCTTCACCCACAAAATCGGTAAGACGGACGAGCCTGGCACCTCAAAAAACATAGAAAAGGTCTTCCCACAAGTTTCGCAAACCTACAACGCGAGCCTCTCTGCGGAAGAGCAACAGCAAGTGGTGCACATCGCTACGCGCCACGTGGACGGAAGTATGGGCACTAGCGAACGGCATGCAGCCCTTGCATGGCTTGCAGAAGAAGCAGAAGACCCACAGGAGTGCCGCATCATCTCGAACGTACGATGCCTTTCGGAGGGAGTGGATATCCCCGCCCTCGATGCTGTAATTTTCCTCTCGGCGCGCAGCTCGCAAGTAGATATCGTACAAAGCCTAGGGCGCGTGATGCGCTCGTTTCGGCGCGGGCAGCTTGGCGAAAAGAAGTATGGCTACATCATTATCCCCGTCGTTGTGCCCGAGGGTGTAAGCCCAGAGAAGGCTCTGGAGGACAACGCTTTTTCCACGGTCTGGAGTACGCTGAACGCCCTCCGTGCGCACGACGACCACTTTAACGCCATTGTAAACTCGATTGCACTGAACCAGAACAAGTCCTCTAAAATTACCCTCGCAACCCTCGGGATGGGGCAGACGGGCGTAGGACAAACTGACCCCGTGCCAGCACGTCACGAGGCGCAGCAGATATCGCAACAGACGATTATCAGCCGACTTCACCTCAAATTTGGCGACGCACAGCAAGCCATCTACGCAAAGCTCGTTGAGAAGTGTGGCGACCGTTTCTATTGGGAGGACTGGGCTGCCTCCGTGGGCGAGATTGCAAAAAAGTACATTGCGCGCATCGAACGACTGGTTCTAAAGAAAGAGAGCGAGCTAGCCGCTGAGTTTCAACGCTTTGTAAGCACCCTGCAGCAGAACCTGAACCCGAGTATAGCACCTGAGCAGTGCATCGAGATGCTGGCGCAGCACCTCATTACGCGCCCCGTGTTCGAAGCCCTATTTACTGAATATCAGTTCGTTAGCAACAACTCGATCTCCTCCTCAATGCAGCGAATGATTGAACTGCTGGAGCGCGAGGCCGTGAATAAGGATCTTGCCCCATTACACAATTTCTACGAATCGGTACGCGCCAATGTGGGAAATATCGATAACCTCGAGGGCAAACAGACCGTAATCAAAAATCTCTACGAGAAGTTTTTTAAGCGCGCCTTCCCCCTTACGGTCGAAAAACTGGGGACGGTCTATACTCCCATCGAGTGCGTCGATTTTATTCTCCATTCGGTCGACGATGTGTTGCGCAAAGAATTCGGTACAGCCCTGACAAACAAAGGGGTACACGTGCTCGATCCCTTTGCTGGCACGGGTACATTCATTACGCGCCTCCTGCAATCGGGGCTAATACGTCGCGAAGATATGGTGCGCAAATATCGCGAGGAGCTCCACGCCAACGAGCTTATTCTTTTGGCATATTACATAGCCGATGTGAACATCGAGAGCGTCTTTCAGCAGCAATACAACCCCGAGGAATATATGCCCTACGACGGGATTTGCCTAACCGACACCTTCCAGCAAGGTGAAAATAACGAAGGCGACCTCTTCACAGAATTCTTCCGAGAGAACTCCGAAATTGTGGAGGCGCAGCGCAAGACCCCTATACGCGTAATTGTGGGCAACCCGCCCTATTCGGTGGGGCAGAAATCGGCTAACGACAACGCGCAAAACCAAAGGTATCCAAAGCTTGAAAGGCGAATAGAGGAGACCTATGTAGCAGCATCCTCTGCAGTCAATTCTAAAAGCCTTTACGACTCCTATATTAAGGCTTTCCGCTGGGCTACCGATCGTTTGCCTGAGAACGAGGGAGGGGTAATTGCCTTTATTTCGAACGGAGCGTGGATAGACGGCAACTCGCAGGACGGCTTTCGCGCTTCGCTCCGAAAAGAATTTGACAAAATTTATGTTTACAATTTGAGGGGAAATCAACGTACAAGCGGCGAACTCTCGCGCAAAGAGGGGGGTAAAATCTTCGGAGGCGGCAGCCGTACGCCTATAGCCATAACCATTTTAGTGCGCTATCCTGCTGAGCGGCGACTACCACAAGGGCAGATCTTCTATTACGACATTGGCGACTACCTTAGCCGCGAACAGAAACTCGCCACCATTCGTAAGACAAAAAGCTATGTCAACCTAAAGTGGACAGAGATTACCCCCAATGCGAAGCACGACTGGATCAACCAGCGAGATGGGCTTTTCGATACCCTACTCCCCCTTGCGCCTGAAAAGAAGTATAACAAAGAGACCAAGAGTGTGTTTGTGACGAATGCAATAGGGATTGCAACAAATAGGGATGCGTGGGTCTACGGCTTTTCTAAAGAGCAAGTAAGCGCTAATATGCAGGCGATGATTGCTTTCTATAAGGCGCAAATTGGGCAAGAGAGACCATCTATTGATGAAACAAAAATAAGCTGGACTAGGGCGTTACGAAAAGATTTAGAAAAAGAGAAAATCCACTCGTTCGATATTTCAACATTTGTAGAAAGTTCTTATCGGCCATTCACTAAGTATGCTCTGTATAATCATCGACCTTTTATCGAATGTCCAGGTATTTTTGAACAGCTATTTCCCACGCCAAAGCATGAAAACTTGCTCATTGGAGTATGTGGAGTAGGAGCAGGAAAAGGATTCTCTACGCTTATTTTAGATAAAGTTCCTTCTCTTGATATTTTAGACAAAACTCAATGTTTCCCCCTCTACTACTACACCGAAAGTAAGGACACCGTAACGCACGACCTATTCGGGAAGGAGGTCGCCTCCCACTGGGAGCGGCACGATGGGGTGTCCGATTGGTTCTGGACGGAGGTGCGCTCGCGCTACGGCTATGCGCACAACCTCACGAAGGAGGATATCTTTTACTATGTCTATGGTTTGTTGCACAGCCCAGACTATCGCGCTCGTTTTGCCGACGACCTGCGTAAAAGTCTCGCACGCATCCCTATTGTAGACTCCGTAGACGATTTCATCGCCTTTAGCAAAGCGGGTCGTGCCCTTGCTGCCCTCCACCTAAGTTATGAGGAACACGCCAACGAAGCCCTTCAAATGGGCGTTACGCTCCTCGAGCGCGACAAGGCCGATCAAGACCCTTACGACTACTACGCCGTCCAGAAACTCCGCTTCCCGAGCAAGACCGAACGTGACACCATAATCTACAATGCGCACATTGAAATCGGGAACATCCCCCTTGCGGCGTACGACTACGTAGTGAACGGCAAATCGCCCATCGAATGGGTGATGGAACGCTATGCCATCACGACAGATAGGAAGAGTGGAATCCCGAACAACCCGAACCTCTGGGCCAAAGAACACTCCGCTCCGCGTTATATCCTCGATCTTCTCCTCTCGCTCATCTATGTGAGCGTAGAAACCAATAAAATTGTGAAAGTAC
The DNA here is from genome assembly GCA_965240855.1 of uncultured Bacteroidia bacterium. Taxonomy (GTDB): domain Bacteria; phylum Bacteroidota; class Bacteroidia; order Bacteroidales; family CAJPTX01; genus Bacteroides_D. The sequence continues at coordinate 35,408 of CBDEMG010000038.1, forward strand.
TACCCAAAGTGGAATTTGAAAAAGCATAATAATAATGTCAACTATCGAAGAAATTCACAAGTCGCTTTTAACATTAAAAGAAAGCCTTCCTTCATTCCGACAATATCTTAATGATACCTACAAGAATCGGATGGATGAGGGAATATGGGGGGAAGAGTTAGAATATAGCCCCAAGGGATTATTAAAAGAGCTCGTACATATCATTGTAGACACAACTAGTCTGGTCCAAAATCAAGATTACTTCATCCGTCTTTCTACTTATAACGAGAGGGAAAATGTTAGAGCTAATCTGAGCAATATAATCCATTTTTCATCTTCTCTGCAAATTGATCATTTAATATTCAACTTAAATAATCTTAAGATATTATTGCGACCATATAATCTTCGCTCAGATAAAAAGCGTATGATAGCCTTTCAAAATGTGCTTGATGAGCAAATAGGACGCTCTGAAGAACTTAAGCACCTAGAAGCAGCGATAAAAGAGCAAGAAAGTAAAATCAACCACATTGTTTCTGAAGTTTTGGCGCAATATGACGATATTTCTCAAAAACAAAAAAAGATAGTTGAGCTACTAGAAAATAGTCAGGCAATCAACAAGGCTCTTAACGCGATAAAAGAAGACTCGCATAAAATAGAAAAGGAAATTCGTTCTGCCCAGTCAGTGATTTTAAATTCAGAAGAAAAGTGTAACGAAAAAGTAGAATCTATTGCAGCAATCATAAAGGAGGTAAATCAACATGAACAGCAGATAAAACAACAAAATGAACGCTTTGAAATATTCAATCAAACATTAGCGGAGAATGAAACTCAACAAAAAAAATATCTGGAAGAAGCTCTCAATCTTATTGAGAAGGCAAAAACAGCTTTAAGCTATACGACTTCTGTAGGGTTAGGCGCCTCTTTCGATACTCAATACAAAAATCTTACAGGCAAGTTTGGCTATAAATTGTGGATTTGGATTGTTGCTGCGGTAGTTACTATAATTGGGGTAGTGTGCATTGGTATTTGGTTAATAAATGGTAATCACCAAGTTCAAAGCGATTCGTATATGTGGACTCGAATTGTCGGCAAGTTAAGTATGATACCATTACTTGTAACTGCCACGCTCTTTTGCGCTAAACAGTATACTAAGCAAAAAAACTTGCTCGAAGATTACGCCTATAAGCGCTCTCTTGCGCAATCTATGATAGCTTTTTCAGAAGAATTACGAGAAAAAGATGCAGAGAAGTACCGAGAATATCTTTCCATGGCACTAACTCAAATACACCAAGATCCTCTTCGCCACAGAGTAAATCCCAATGCAAAAGTAGAGGCTAAGTCAAATTATTTAATTAACGAAAGTATTTTGAATTATATAAAACAAATTCTTGCATTGGTTCAAAAGAAAGACGAAGAATAATTTTTACTACTGTTTGCTAACGTTTTATTTAGAGGTAAAAATAGAATTGTTACATAACAATATCAATAATAATCCTATCAACTATATATGCAGTAGACCAAGAAGCGAATTATCATCGTATATGTTAAGTATTGATTATAAAGCCATAAAATTTAATAAGGCATACCCTGTCCCTACAAACCTGCAGCACGGGGTTCCCACCGCCGTGCTAGAAATACTCGCCCCGCAAGGGGGCTTAAATAGAACCGCTTGCCGCAAGGGTGTCGTCTGCTAAGACCCCGCCTAGTGCAGGGACTACAGCCCCCATCCTCTCTACAAGACCATCGCTTCTCACTATAAAAAAAGAGCGAGACTCTCGCCTCGCTCTTTATCTCTTTGTCTGTTACAAGAACAAATTACTTTGTCATTGTTGCTGTAACTTTAACTTCTTTGCCGCCCTTGTCCTTACCATCAAGAGTCAAGGTGTATTCAGCTTTCTTGTCAGCGTTTTCTTTAACTGCGAAATCAGCTTTAGTGTCTTTCTTCATACCATCCATTACATCAGCATCCAGCATGTACTTTGTGATATCAGCGCCCTTTTTAAATTCAGTTTCTTTCAAACCTAACTGTTCGCAAGTAAGCTTAACGTTGTCGCCATCAGCTACAACTTTTACAGTTACATCTGCTTGGTCTAACTTACCCTTGTAGTCACCAGCTAAATCAGAAACCTTTTCAATCTTCAGCTCCTTCTTTGGCTCTTCTTTCTTCTTGTTGTTATCTTTATTTTCGTCCTTCTTGCAAGAAGTGAAAGCAACAGTTGTTGCCAAAGCTGCGAGAGCTAAAACATAACGCAATTTCATGATCCCCAAAATTTTAATTGTTAAACTTCACACGTCAACTCTATTCTGTACACCTCGTCAGAACATCTACAAAATTACATGTTTTTCTGAATTGTAAAAAAACTCTACTACACTATCACGGTTAAGCTTGTATAGAAAACGAATAAAAGGGACTACTATACAAGACTTTACATTTTTTAAGTCAGGAAATCCTAAAATAAACTTTTTAGAATCTATACGCTAACCCCAAGCCAAACATCTGACGAATCTGTAGATATGGAACAAGCTTCCCTGTCTTGTCTGGGAGTTTTTGATCGTCATCGTAAATCAACGTGAGTTGCGCACGCGCAGTGAGCACACTCGTGAGTTTGAAGTCAAGCAGCAGGTCGTAATTCACATCTATATTTTGTGGTTTTTCCAAGTAGTTCGAAAATAATTCGAGTTTTGTTGTGAGCCCCAACATATTTTTGAAGAACGAATTCTTGTAGCCCAATTTTATATATCCACCGAGTTCAAACCTCATCTTCTCTCCTGATTTCACGATCGCTCCAGAGACTGGATCATACACTGCCGCTTTTACCCCGAAGGCTCCTGCATTGGCTAATTCTGGATCGCGTACATAAGTCAACCGAGCTGTTGCAGGCGAGAGCATAGCCGAAAAATGATCGTCTGGTTTAAAATCAGCACCCAACGAAAATTGTACGTAGAGTGGTGCTGCAAAATCCGAAATAGGGTGGTCGCGATCCGGATACTTATACCCCGCCGAAAATTGTGTCTTCACCCCTAGGAGTGCACTGTAATACCACGCTTTCGTTGCTTGATAGCCGAACTGCGAAGCAAAGTCTATCTTATCTAAGTTCTTTATTACGCCTTGCTCGCCTTGTTTCATCACGCCATAGCCTAGCTCTAGGGTATTCTGCCACAGATTCTTACGCTTAGCATACTTCAAATCTAACAAGGCAGTTGCTTGACCTCCTAAGGTATTCTCTCCTCCTGCAACCCAATGTGTAAGAGCTACTTGGTTGAATGTTGCTGCCAGATTCCCCGAGAAGACCCAAGCACTATCCTGCGAGAGTACTATCCCCTCTGCTTGCACCGAACTCCCCCATAAAAGCACTGTAGCAAGTGCGAGCATGACGGACAATTTTTTCTTCATCATTTCGTTTCCTATTTTTATTTACAACCTAATTCTTCTCTCAAGATCCCCACCTTCTCGCACCACTACTGCAATATACGCTATCCTCAGTGGGAATGTTTACACACCCAGACTTCTCAAACTCCCTTGAGTCTTTCAAAATCTATGCCGAAGATGCTTACCTCGCACAATTCCTACACTTTTTATGATTAACACTCTACTATCCAATGAGATAGAGCTATAACAAGACAGGTGCTCTCTTGTACTGAAATACATTTTGCCTAAATTAGTACCACTATTTTGCATTGCAACAATGTCCGTTGTCGTAAATATTGATGCTCAATCTATCGAAGAGCGCTTCCTGCGCTACGTTCGTATCGACACACAAAGCGATCCCCTTGCAGAGACCTCGCCTAGTACTGTAAAGCAATGGAATCTCCTCAACGTACTAAAAACCGAGTTAGAAAACCTAGAGCTCTCTGAAGTCTCACTAGATACACAAGGTTACCTCTTTGCAAAACTCCCTGCACGCAATGCGAGCACTAATACACCACACGTCGGTTTTCTCGCACATATCGATACATCGCCAGACGCCTCTGGATACGATGTTAAACCTCGTATAATACCCTCGTATGACGGGACGGATCTCCTACTCTCTGACGGTATTGTCCTCTCCCCAAATGAGTCACCAGAACTCCTTAATTACATGGGTCAACGACTTATCGTTACCGATGGCACCACACTCCTTGGAGCCGACGATAAGGCAGGGATCGCCGCAATTATGGAAGCATTACGTTTTCTTCGTCTACATCCCGAGATCTCCCATGCGCCTCTTTGTATTGCTTTTACCCCCGACGAGGAGATCGGGAGAGGTGTTACACATTTCGATATCGAAAAATTGGGTGCAGACCTAGCCTATACCATCGATGGCGGTGCCCTCGGCGAACTGTCCTACGAAAATTTCAATGCTGCTAGAGCAACCCTCCGTTTCCAAGGTCTCAACGTACATCCTGGCGCGGCTAAAAACAAGATGCGCAATGCAGCTCGTATGGCAGTTGAGTTCGATTCCATGATTGGCGAAACAGATCGCCCCGAGAATACAGAGGATCGCGAAGGATTCTTTCATCTACACGACATCCAAGGTAACGAAAATACAGCTAGTCTATCGTACCTCATCCGCGAATTCGACGGCGAGATTTTCCAACAACGCAAGAAAAAACTCCAAATCCTTACGGCGTTCATAAACCAACGCTACGGCAAGGGTTCTGCTATCCTTACCCTGAACGATGAGTACCACAATATGCGCGCCTATCTCAAAGATGCAATGTTTGTCGTAGAACATGCCAAAAAAGCTTTTCTTGACGCAGGGGTTACCCCCAACTACTCGCCCATCCGTGGCGGAACGGACGGGGTTCGTCTCACAGAACTTGGGCTTCCATGTCCTAACATCTTCGCAGGAGGTCTCAATTTCCATAGTATCTACGAGTTTTTACCCATTGCGAGCATGGTGAAAGCCTCCGAGATTATTGTCCGTATCGCAAATTCTTTTTCAACGCTATAAAAATGCAAGACAGTCTGATAAAGAAATTTATGCACCTCGCTATCGATCTGGCTACCAACAATGTTCTTAATGGAGGCGGTCCATTCGGAGCCGTGGTTGTACAGAACGATCAAGTTGTCGGAACGGGCGTAAATCGCGTCACAGCTAGTTGCGATCCTACGGCGCATGCAGAAATACTCGCTATACGCGATGCAGCCAAGATGCTTCATACCCACATCCTCTCAGACTGTGTACTTTTCACATCATGCGAACCATGCCCCATGTGTCTAGCAGCTATCTATTGGGCGCGTATCGCCACCGTTTTCTACGGTAATACCAAAGAACAGGCTCAGCACATAAATTTCGACGACTCCCTCATTTACCAACAGCTTAGCTTACCAATCGATAAGCGTGCTATCATTATGAATAGGATTTGCGAGACTGAGGCTCTACAATCTTTCATACTCTGGAAGGATACAGAGAATAAGGTGCAGTACTAAGAGGGAACGAAGCAACGAAATCATATTAGGGGGGATACAGAGCTGCGCTTCTGTGCTAGGTCTAGCGTCTACAAAACGCCTACTCTTTTTATAACCTGCCGTATGCAGATATAGTCGTTCTGAAGAACTAATTAAACGAGTGCTCGTCAATATCTTGCAAAGTCTTACCGCTTATGCTCTTAACTTCTACAAAATGAAGTAAGGGAATTCACGCACCTCGTTCATTGTAAACACATAAGATTTCGACAAATAACAAATCGAACAGTAGAAGATCTTATTTAAGATAGGTAGTCGCAACTTTTTTTTTACAAACTCAAGGTGCATAAGGCAAAACCAACTTTACTCTTTTACCGCGTAATACAACCTCACGTTCTCGTACTTCCTCTACAACAAAGAGCTGCTTTCCCTCCTCTAAATCCGAATTTTCAAACGCTTGTGCGTCACGCATCGTAATCTCTAATGCAACTTGCTGACCGGTCTCGGGCGATTTCACTTCTGGCGCAATCTTCAGGACTTTCGGAGTAGAGTATGGGTTTACATTATTTACAAGCCAGACTCCGATCCCCGGACGATGCACAGACATTACCGTATTCATTACTCTAAACAGACTACGCGAGGTTGTACCATACACCCCCACTTCCTCGGCCTTACCGTTGCACCGTACCAGGACTTTCACGCTCCGTTCTTCGCCACTAGCGGGCACTACCGTAATACGCGCATCACCCTCAGCTAGGGCATTGATCTCCATTATCCCTGTAGCCCCATTCCATTTCACCTCTAGTATATTGTCTGGGTCGTCGAGACGTAACTGCGTATCTTCGCCACCACCAGCAACGTGCAGGAACTTGCTCTCGTCGCGAGGGAAAAGATGTATCTCTTCCGCACTAAGATTAAGATCGGGCGTCGCCACGCGAATATCAAGGCGTTTTTTGTAATCGCCCGAGATTATCGTCGCATACGTTTCTCCTACCCAATTACCCGTTACTCGCAGCGTATCCATGCTCGTTTTTACGGTAGCTATTCGCGAGTCTGCAACACTCGCCGAGTATTTACCGTTTCCTCCCTTCAAAATAATGACACGTGTTGTTGCCTTACCCAGAGAAATTTCCGAGAGATCGTCCTCCGAAATCTTTATTTCCGTACCCCGTTCCTCCAAATTCTTTTCGCAAGACTGTATAGAGAGTGCAACAAAGGCTGCACACAAAACGATTAGCCAATAATGTCTTTGTATTCTCATCGTAGCTCTATTTTACGTGTAAATTGTACTCTATATTCCAACGCTGCGTGGGGCTCTCGACGATCTCTATGCGCAGCCGCTGTAACCCTGCTTTGGGGAATGTTAATTTGTCGCCTACGGGCGTAACCTCCTTACCATCAATCCAGTACTTTATGTTGGCATCTTTTTTTGCCAAATCGTACCAGTGCAAGAGCAGTGTCCTGTCTGTATAGCCATAATCTTTCATACGGTAGAGATAAGGGATGCGCGACTCATCATTCTCTAGACGACTAAGTGTTTCTGTGCGGATCGTTTTCTCTTCGGAGAGTGGCGAACTCTTCGTTCCCTTTACCGTCTGAAACTTGAATTTATAGTTGGTCGCAAGATCTAACCCCGTAACGGTATACGAGGTTTCTTGCGTAGTACCAAGCAACGCATCGTTCATAAAAACCTTGTACTCTACGCCCTCTGTCCCCACAGAACCCCACGAGAGGTCTATCTCGCGCTGATATGCATTGTACTTTATACCACTGGGCGGCGTAAGCGGCACTACACCACTCCCCGCGTCTGTCATTTTGAACGAGACATCGTCTAGGATCACATAATCTCCATGTTTTTCATAAAATGTAAAACCTACACCGCACAAATCGGCATCCGGAGCAACGAACTTCACCTTTTTCTCTTGCCAAGTATTCGTGAGTGTTACTATCTCGGAGTAACGCTTATCATCGTCTCCAACCTTCGTGTCACCTTTATACCAAACCACTGTTGGGATAATGTTCTTCCTGCTCCCCATCCCTTTATACCAGTAGGTTAGTTCGTATTCTGCCCCTGGAGTCACCGGAATACAGTTAATAGCTTTACCTGTTGGCCATTGATATACGGTGATTTGGGCATCCGAGGCGCCCATATACAGCTTCAGAGCAAACGAACCACTGTGTGGTTCATACGACTTGCTTTGTTGCAGAACGGTATTAACAAACCATTTTTGCGGCTTGTCGTACAGACCAGACTGCCAAAGTTCGAACCCTCCATTTTCAAGTAATTCTACGCCCACTTGCGCCCTGAGAACTCCTGCGCAGAGAAGCAAAGAAAAAGCTGTTATCAATAATAATATTACTCTTCGCATGATTAATTTCCTTGTCTTCTTATATCCTCAAGTTTCAGATCAAACCGTGTGGCAATCTCCTGCGCAATCTGTTCTAACGACCCATCAACAGCAGTATCGCCGCGGAGACGCTCAACATCCCAAAGCCCTGTGCTGGTCAAAAGTTTTTCGTAAAGCGCTTGTACCTCCGCGTACGAAAAGTAAGGATCGCCCTCAGCCCTTCGTGCAAAACAGAGCGTATACAAGTTGCCACACGCTTGCGATAAAAAGAAGAGTGTGTTACGTATCTCCTCGCGCAGATTAGCTGTCACACTCTCGCCTACCAACGATCGGATGGCACGTACAGCCACAACCATCGAAAGCTCCGTGCGAATATTTTTTATCTCTAACTCGACCGAATCGTACCGATACCGCGTTAGTGCACCTCGCCCACGCGCAAAGGCGTTGTAGAGATTGATCCTGCTATCGCGCAAGAGAGCAAGTCCAGTGCCTTGTGTATGACCTTGCCAAAATTTGTAGTAACCATAAGCCAGATCCCAGTGGTGCTCGAGTGCTGTATAGTTCCGCCCAGGTAGGACATCTATATTACGGTTCGCTTTCTGAAGCTCAGGGTTGTTGTATAGCGCATGGTCGAGGTGTACATTCAAGATTTTATCCAAATAAATTGCCCCCTCAGCTATTCCCTTGAAAAGCTCGGCTACCGAAACTCCTTTCGCATCCACAAAACAGAGATTCTCATCTCCGAAGTTGCGTCCCAGATAGCCCCCTTGTCCCACCACAGCTGGCGTTTTACGGATATCGGCACTATTAGGTTTACCATACCCCGAGAGTTCACATGTGGTATTAAAAACCTCCTCTACTCGCGCAAGCAACACATCTCGTTCTGAAGCATGCAAACTCGAGAGTGCAATCTCGTCTTTAGGGTGCAACCCAAAAGCACCAAGCTCGTAATAATTTCGCGCCGCTTGATAATTTGCCTCAACGGTAAAATTCGCCTCGTGCAGATATCTATACGCTTGATCCACACCCTCTTTAAGCAGCGAGCACTCCAGCACATCCACACTACTCATGCCGCCGCGCTTAAAACTATAATTAGGCTCTGGGGGCAGAAGCCCTAGATAGGTACTCTCGACGGTCTCGTTTTCCCATTTAGTACAGGAAAAAACGAGAAAACTACTTACGAAAATACCCAGTAATATTGTAGCTCTGTTTAACATTTCTTCTCACCTCGCCCTCCCTAGGGGAGGATTACATAATTACAATAGGGTTCTGGTACGTTGTTCACCCCCTCCTGATTGAGAAATTGTACACTCTCGAGCGTTTTTACCACAGTGTACCCATCTGTGCATTTTCCTCCAATACGAGCCTCAATCTGCGAGCCACGAACTCCACTTCCCGAGACCGAGAGGTACATCGGGAAGCCAGATTTTACGCGAAAGGACACGGTATATTCCGAATCCTCCTCCATTACAACATCCTTATTCTCCGTGTTAGGGTTCGAGACTACGTAATGAAGCTTCTGATCCTCGCCGATATATTTCACAACAAACGTAGGTTTTTGATTATCCTCGCCTTTTTTGTAGGAACAGGTAAGGGTAAGGTCATATTCTCGTACGTTTTCAGTAATATTCACTCCAGGGTAGCGAAACCGTATTTTATCAATCTGTGGATCGCAGTGCAGGAGGTTCTGTTCCTCAAATGAGATGAGGGGTTTTTCGATGCCCTTGAATGGGAAAAGCGTGTCGTAATCTTCTTCGGGGTCGTCCTTAGGTTTCGTACATGCTACGAGCAATAGTCCCGCAAGGCCGCACGTAAGCAACGCGAGGGTGGTATAATTCCATCTATTTTTCATCCCAAATCTCAGCTTTATATCCAGTGTATTCCCCTTCGGGGTGCAAATGTTTACTTACCAAACGCGTGGTACGGAGTAGTGGGTCGTATACCGAAACGAGCTCTGCCACAAAGCGATCGCCCTCGCGCACAAAATCGTAAAAAATATACTTGTTATTATAGCGCAAACCCGAGTGGAAGGTTATGCCCTGCGCTGTGCCTGCATACCCCGAACCAAGCCCTACTTGTTCTTTAGGAGGATCGCTAGGCAACGGGGCTTTTTTCTGTGCAAACATGAAAAGATAGTATCGCTTAGCGCGTATCTCTTTCAGATAGAACTGGTTCGTAGGCACATCGTTCTTTACATACATATCGCTCAAAAAGAAAGTACGTGCCCCCTGATGGATGCGCAACTGAGGGTTCTTCATCTGCTCAAAAAACTCGCGGTTCTCTTGTGCTTTAAGTACTGTTTCAGAAAAATCACCTTCTGCCTTCAACTTACGAAGTACGAAATACTCACGCGCTGGTTCTAGGTTGCGTCCTGTGCGAAAAAGAAGATCGCCATCCTCATTTTTGCGTAAAAAAAGGAAGTCGCTAGACCCCATATAGCTATCGTTTACAAGGCGGTGGAGATAATTGTAGGTAACAAAGCTAAGCTGTGTGAAACTATTCCTTCCCACGGCATACTCGCTCTCGCGTACGGTGGTGGCACTCGCTGCGTCAAGATCTGCTAACATCACGAGTTTGTTATTCTCAGCAAATTTCACGGTGAAAAGTACGCCTCCATACCCCAGCTGCCCACTAAAGAAGGGGATGAGCTCTGCGGGGTTGGAGAACAACAACGAATCAGTGCGAGGGAAATAGAGCAGCTGCCACCCATACGGCGCTCGTACGAGCTCCCGTTGTAAACTATCGATACTCGCCTTACTGCGCGCTGCAGGAGTATCACGAAAAACACTCTCTTGCTTTTGGCAGGCCAAGAAACTTAAAGCGCAGAACAATATTGATATAGAAAGCGGTAATCGCTGCATCTTAGTGATTCTTAAGGTATATATCCATTCGGCGCACACTCAGCAACTGCAAACGGAGCATATCTACATGCCACTCCTTGCGTAAGTATGCATCGACGAACGCTTTTTTCGTTGTGAGCTCCTTGTGCGCTTGCTCTGCCTCTTTTACATAGCGCTGATGCACCTCGGGGTTTGGGTCGGGGTAATCTGCATCCTCGGGGGTAGCGGCACGTACTGCAGCATCCTCGATCTCTTGTTGCGAACTCACAAGTGTGGCACTAATGATCTCGGCAAAATCGTCTTCTGCAGAAAGAAAACCAAGCATTGTATACAAGCCACGCACATTAGCCCAACCATTCAAGCCGAGCTTCTCTTTGAGAGCTGCCGTATTGCCTAGAGGCGAGGCAATGAGCTCCGTAGATCCGCGAGTATACCGAGGCGCACTAATCTTTAGGAACGCATCCCGATCATAAGGCAATAACTCGATAAGCCGCCTTGCCATTTGGTGGTAGATGCTACGTGCCAAACGATATACCTGCTCAGGCTTTTTGGGGTCGTATTCGTTCACGTTGTAGATACTCATCTCTGCACTACTGGTTGCTGGGTTATAGAGCAACTCTACGCCATTGTGGTCGGGGTTACCGCCGCCATAAAGCACAATGCGAAGCGGAGCACGTCCTTTCAAGAAATTCTCTAGTCCGAGGTCTGGATGCGTAAATAACTCTAACCCCAACTCCACCACCGCTTCTAAAACCTCTTGTACCTTATCCACTTGTGGGGGATATACCAATGCACTCGTGCCCACCACATTCTTATCCCACCGATACTGTACATCCACGTTATAGGGTTTTACGAAGTTCGCGGCAATCCACGCATCCAATTCGGAGGGTTCTACTACGCGCCGATTAGCCTCAACCACACTCTCGGGCGACAACTTTTCTTTACACCCCGTACACAATAATACAGGGATAATAATACTCAACAATAAAATCTCTTTTCGCATTGGGCTAATAACATCAATAGATATATATGTGTGTGTAAAATTTTACCTCACCCGCTGTTGACGGTCTCGTGGGTTAGGGGGAAGCCCACGGCGTTGTGCCTCGACGGGGTAACTGAGCGTTTCAAAAAAACAATTATTTATGCATAGATATCAAGGAATATTTACTGGACAGGGCATGCCCTGTCCCTACATAAAAGCCATATAATCAACAATTTATAGAGGCGTATCAAGGAGAACTCATTGAGCCTACGGCTCGCTTTTATCAAAACAAAGGCTGTAATGTGCGTTTTAAGAAACGCGCCTACAAAAGACCTGCTTTTATTCGTAAAATTCATCTCGCTCCCAGTTTATAGGGTTATCTAATATGTATTGTGCAACATTTATATACTCTTGCCGTGAGCGTAATATCCGATCATAAAATCGAGGTTGCCATACAAAAGTCAAATCTAGACGATGTGCTTCTCTACTTACAGCCGCTTTGTATGAACCTACGATTGCAGATAGCGTTTTACGACCTATATTCTGATATCTATTGGTTCCAACTGTAGGGACAGGGCATGCCCTGTCCGGTAGTAACGTTAATAGTCCATGAATGTGATTGGGCATTATAACAAACTCCGCTAATTGTACATTGGAGAAATGCTCTGGTATTTGTTGCCATAATTTCATAGCAAGTTCACCAATTTGCGAGAGAAGCATTTTACCATTCTCAATTTTACCGAAATAATGAAATCGTTCATGTGTGCAGAATGTAACATAATAGATACCTTCTTTACTATAATCCCAGTTCTGTAGTCGATGTGACGTTCTATCTCTGTACGACATTTTTTTACCTCACCCGCTGTTGACGGTCTCGTGGGTTAGGGGGAAGCCCACGGCGTTGTGCCTCGACGGGGATTTGGAGAACCTTCCTAAGATCGTCCTTTTCGAGAGGAAAGTAGTAGGGGCTCTTCGATGTGCGCTTTACTGCTATATGAAAGCGGCGAATATCGAACCAACGGAGGCCCTCCTGAAAGAATTCCTTGCGACGGAAGTCTAAAATTAGGCGCACCATAGCAAGCTGACCAAGCGAAAGACCATACCACGGCGAAACCTTATCGTAGTTTGCTATGCTGGTGGAAGTATATAGCGCTCGCTCCATAGTGGGCGCATAGCCAAATTTCGCCTCACTGTATTCCACAAAATCGTCAATTGCCTTGTCGTATTCTTGCAACATAACGTAGGCTTCCATCCTATTGAGAAGTACCTCATCTGTGCTCAGCAATACGTTCGTTACATAGAGTCCACGAGGCTTTGAGCCGATACTCTCGGTGGTCGAGAGCTCATCAAACTTAGCCATGTACCTACCATTTGTAACAGGCGCAGAGGAGTTGGAAAAAGTGTAGAATTCTTCAAAACGAGTTGATACATCCCCCAAGTGCTCATGATACCGCTTGTTAAAAGCATCGTGCACTGTACCAAGTTTTGTACTCGTTGCTCCGTAACGCTCGATGGGTTGTTGCCGAGCAAGTCGCGATTCGGTTGTAGTGAGTAGTAGGTTAGCTTGCTCAGTTGGGGTGTTATAAATTTTGTGCAAATCTTCGTGGTGAAACTCTAGGTTGCGCATATATTGTACCCAAGGGCGCAGAAATGGCTGTGGTTTCACCCCTAACACAAAGTTGGCATACTCTACTACAGTGTGCCATTCGCCTTTGAAAAGATAAAAACGTGAGGCAAAGGCATAAGCTGCACGTTTGTTGAAATGAAACTTAGGCTGCTTGTAGTAGGCATCGTTTACGAGCGAAATTCCGCGTTTTAGATCGGCCTCAATCTTTTCATACACCTCGTTTACTGTACCTCGGCTGTAATCGACTAATGCATGCTTCTCTGGCTTTGTAATATAGGGGATGCCCATGTTCACAGCAGAGCCTCCATAGGGTTCTGCCCAAATATTTACTAACATAAAATGGAGGTAGGCGCGGAGCAAAAAAGCCTCGCCATACAGCGCCTTTACACGCTCGGTCTTCTCATACTTCTGGAGTAGCTCTAGGGCTTTATTGGCTTGAGCAATACCGCGATAGCACTCGTTCCAGTAATTCAGTGGCGTATCGATATCCTCCTGTGCATAATCCTCCCAAAAGTACATAGCCTCGTTCAAGCTGTTTTGTACGCCATTGGGGCGCTCTGCTACGTTATCTGTACGAGGTTCAAGAAAGGGGATATAGCTTGCCTCAGGGTAGGCTCCCGTTAGAAGTTCTGCAATACGATCCTCACTATCGATATCTATCGAAAGATCGGAATCGGGGTTTTTATCCAAAAACTTGTTGCAGCTACTCGCCAGTCCAAGAAACAGGAGTAGAGCTATAGGATAGACAAGGTATCGCATCAGAAAACAACATTCATAGTTATGGTATACTGTTTCGGGGTGGGTAAGGAGACGCCGCCCGATTTGTAGTATTCGGGGTCTTGCCCCTTAAGGCGCTTATCGGAGTAGATGAGGAACGGGTTCGTGATGTTTAGGCGGAAATCAACCGAGCGCAAGTGTAATTTCTCTAAAACACGTTCGGGGAGGTGATAGGCTAGCGAGATGTTTTTCATACGTACGAAGCTGCCGTCTGCTACTCGCTTTTGCGAATAGTTGTAGGTATTGTAGGCACGCTCAATATTTTCACGACCAACCTTTGCTACCAATTCGGATGAGGGAAGCACAGGTACATCGGTTCGTAACTCGTCGCCAGGGTTCAACCAGCGGTCGTAATACTCGGAAGAGAATACGTTGAGGTCGGCAAAATTGGGGTCGAACGTCGGGTTGAGGCGTATTTTATTGCCTGCCTGCATAGTGATAAAGAACGAAAACTCCCAGTTATGCCATTTGAAGGAATTCGAAAGTCCTCCAGTAATGGGAGGTTCGATCGGTCCGTGATAAAGGAGGTAGGTTTTAGAATACTGCGTATCAGAGAAATCAGCGCCCGCACTTTTCGCATACGCTCCACTGTTAAGAGGATAAGAACCAAAATCGTAGGTCGGGAGTCCATTAGCGTCCAGTCCCTGATAATTAAAGGAGAATAACGAGCCTTTGGGATACCCTAAAATATTGCCGCGCCCCCTGCCTGCTACCATATCGAATGTGTTGGGAGCATTGAGCAAACGGGTAATTTCCTGATGCATTACCGCAAAGGTGAGGCTCGTATTCCAGCTAAAATTCTCCCACTCGATATTGCGCGTGTGTAACCCTAGTTCTAATCCTCGGGTGCGCATGTCGCCAAAGTTGGCATACTTGTAGTACTGCCCACCAACGCCCGAGGTTCGCACAAGGTCGATCAGATCAAAAGAATTGCGCTGATAGAGATCCACTGTTGTACTAATGCGGTTGTCTATCAAACCGAGCTCTAACCCAATGTTGAGTTCGTACATCTTCTCCCACGTAAGGTCTCGGTTTTCCAGATGGCTAATAGAGAGTTTATCTTCGCGCCATGCATACTGATTGCGGTTAACAATTCCCCCCGTATATATCGAGTTCGCATTGATAGCCTCCTCATTCATCTTAGCCGTCAAGCCGTAGCTTGCCCTAAGCGCCAAACGCGAGAAGGTCTTTTTATCTTGGATGAACTCTTCTTGGTCGATATTCCACTTCACCCCAACGTTCCATGTAGGTAGCCAAAGAGCTTTTGCTCCGCGACCAGAGGCATTTGACCCTTCGTAATTCAGTACACCATTTATCACATAGCGCCCCCTGTAACCATACGTACCATTGAGCGAGAAAGTCACTCCTCGTTCATCGCGCTCGCGAAGACCAAAATAGGGGGTATTCTCCTGAAATAGCTTAGAAAAAATTGTGGGTGGGGTATACACCTGATTTCCTTTATTATATTGTATACCATAGCCAGCGAATGTGTTGTTTAGGCGGCTTGTTTGGCGCACCTCGGCAAAAGCAAAGGCTTTGATATCGTGATCGTCGAGTCGTGTGTCATAATCAAGTGCTATGCGCCCAAGGTAACTCCGTAGCGTAACCTCCGTTTTATTGAGAATGCCACCATGCGTAAGTCCAACCTGTGGTTGCGCTTGGGGGTTGTCGCGATCGTGCAAAAGATAGATATTCTCACGCGCAACCCATGGAGTCTCATTCGCTCGGAGCGCTTGTACCAGATTAGAACGCTCCGCTATTTCGTGCACTGTACTCGTAGAGGCTTGTCGTGCGGAGAGTAAGGTACGCACCTCAAGCGACTTCAAGATCTCGTACGAAGCATCGGCTTGTACTTTAAAATCTTGCACTCCGATGCGCATACGGTTGTTTTCGTATTCATTGAAAATATTGAAGGGCGCCCAATTGTTACGGTAATATTCTCTTGCTCCATTCTCGCGATACGGGCGTAGCGTGCGGCTCGTTCCCAAGGCATAAGAAAAGGGGTTTATATCAAAATCGCGCTCAAAGCTCCCCACAGCATGGTTCTTTTTCTGGGGTAGAGTGCCTGGGGCATTTTGCGAGCGGAAGTTGCCTTGCGCAGCGAGTGTAGCTTTCAGCCGCTCTGTTATATAGAACGTACTCTTCAAATTGGCTGAGATTTTTTGTACCCTATCAGCAATAGTCCATCCCCCGTCATAATAAAAACCGAGCGAAGCATAGGTTGCAATATTTTTGCTACCACCCGTGAATGTTAGCGAGTGGCTTGTTGTGGGACGATAGGTAAAGAGTAAATCGAGCCAATCGGTATTGGCATATTCGCCCCGTTTTAAGAACTCCGTGCGCGCCTCTTGCGAGTTTTCAAGATAGTAGCGCCCCGTGTGAGGATCAATCGTACTCAGATCGCGATACATCTGATAATAGATACCACTGCGACGACCATATAAAGCATCGCGGAGCGAGAAATAGCCCTTATCCGCCATCTCCTGATAGAGGGCCATCGTTTCTTGGGAATTGAGCAAATCAAAATCGGCATATCGGGGTTTAAGACGAAAAGTATTCTCGGTAGAGTAGGTTACGCGCAATGGCTGTTCGCGACGCCCAGATTTCGTGGTAATAATCACAACGCCGTTCAAAGCTCTTGCGCCGTAAACCGAGGTCGCCGATGCATCCTTTAACACCTGAATATCTTCGATATCTGCAGGATTTAACCCCGCAATGGCTGAGCTAACTAACGTAATGGCATCGCCCGAAGCAAGCTGATCCAAGCTCAACTGCACAAGGTCTTCGTACACAGCACCATCGATAACCCAGAGGGGTTGCACATTCCCTAAGATAGAGGCTCCGCCCCGTATATTGATGCGTGGTGCTGCGCCAAACGAGCCTGAGATATTTTGAATGTTTAGACCAGGCAAACGCCCCTCGAGCATGCGCGACACATCGGTTATACCTTCCAACTTAATGTCGTTCATACGTACCGAAGCCGTTGCACCCGTATATACTCGGTTACGTACTTTTTGGTAGCCAGTGATGACCACCTGATCCATCTGTTTACTATCGTCTTCAAGCACTACATTCGTACGTAAGGAGCGTATCTTCATGCGCTTAGTGAGCATCCCGATGTAGGTGAATTCTAACGTTTGTCCAATCGCTCCAGCTATCTTGTATTGCCCGTTGACGTCGGTTACAGTACGCTCGCCACTCTCCACCAAAAGAACGTAAGCGCCTATGAGTGTCTCGCCTTGCGCATTCGAGACTGTGCCCGTAATCACACCACCGCCTTGCGCCCAGAGGGCGTAAGGTATCAAAAGAAAAAGTAGAAATGCTGTATATTTTCTTCTAAACATTATTGCAGATTTCAAAGCTTAGAAAACGAGTTGTACGCCACCATAGATCCCAAAAGGATGCCCTGCGCGTACGCCTGCTGGATGGCGCGAGACTAGATACTTTCGATTGAGGAGATTTATGGCATTCGCTGTCACAGTTACGTGCTTATAAACATGTACCCTGAGCGAGGCATCCAGAATATAGTGTGCGGGGATTAACTCGCGCTTGGCTATACGCCCTTGTCCTGGGGTCGTACGCATGTCGCTATTGTAACGTATGCTCACCGAACCATCAACCCACTTAGACTCAATCCCAATCTGTGCATTCAAGGCGTGACGGAAAATGTATGGAATCTCATCGCCCACAAAGACAGAGCCCCACGAGAGGCTTGTAAAGTTGTTCAACATATGCGTGTCTGTAAACGTATAGGATAGTTGTATGGGTAAACGTATCCGCCAGCGTGCTGGGAAGGGTTGATATTGCACAATACTTTCCACCCCTCGCACCATTGCCTTACCAATGTTAAACTGATCGAGAGTTCCTTGCCCACCCTGTGCAGCGAGGTCGCTCCCCAACATATTGCTATAATGGTTGTAGAAACCGATCACCTCCGCACGTAAACTTTTCCAGCCGAGGCGGATTCCTGTTTCGATGTTCCAACTGCTTTCAGGCTTCTGGCCAAGCACTGCACTCGGAGGTGCAAAACCTTTGTGCACGCCAGCAAAAGCAGATAAGATCGGGAGAAGCTTGCAGTTTAGTCCCACACCCGGCAAGAGCCCCCATGCTGCATTAGGCGTCTCTATACGCAGATGTCCTGTGCGCCGCGGATCTGCCTTGGTATAATCGCGATCCACCAAATGTACATTCTCGTAGCGCACACCGCCCGTAATGGTGAATATATCTTTTACCCATTTGGCGAGCAGATAACTAGAGAATGCGTGCGCCGTTGTAATACGATTAGAACTACTCCTAGGCATCCCTGCGAGAAAGAGCTCCATCTTACCATCGCGCATCGAATAGCCATCGTCGTGTTGGTAGCGATCTTCGAGATCGGCATGGTAGCGCAAACCGAGCTCTGTAGTAAAGAACCCTCCCAAAAGATCGAACCGATATTCAGCCTTGGTTTGTGCCCCACGGGAATGGTAGGTTCGCTTATTGGCGCGTACCATAAGCGCTTCCCCTATAAAATTGCGAACTCCCGTTACGATATCGAAATAGACGCTATTGGTTTCTGGATCACTAAGAACCTCGGAGATGTTTCGACGTTCTGGGCGTGTATGTCCTGCTCGCACCTCATTGAGCTTATACCAATTCCGGAAAAAGAAGTTGTAATAAAGGCTCGTGGTAATCTTGAACCCGTTGTCTGCCGAGATTTGGTAACTAAGCACATTTTGAAAATGGCGCGTAACTAGGTTATCTACTTGTGCCCCAGCATAGCGGTAGTATGGGCGACGCTCGAAGTCTGCCTCCGAAAGCCCCAAATAGCTCTCGTCCGAGTGCTCGTTAGCAAACCCAAATTTGTATTCGAGGCGATGTACCAAGTCCTCATCAGGGTCGCTACGTACCATCCATTTCGTAATGAGGTCGTTGCGTTGAAACCCTGTGCGTCGATCGGGGCTATCGCGCTTAAAACCCTTGGACTGATGGCGTAGGTATTCCGCCATAAAACCAAAGTGTCTGTAGGAGTCGCCCACCATCACATGCCCCTTAAGAGTATTGTATACCCCGTAGGATGCAACGAGTTTTGCTTTCAATTTATCAGGGATAGGGGTAGAAACCATATTTATTGCACCTCCCGTAGTAAACGGTCCGTACTGTACCTGGCTACTACCTTTCAAGACCTCAATGGCATGCATACGTGCTGCTGTCGGAAAATAGTAAGCCGCTGGAGCAGAATATGGTGCTGGAGCGGCAAGTATCCCATCCTCCATGAGGGTAATGCGCTCGCTTCGTTCGGCTTTTGTACCACGCAAACTAATATTAGGGCGAAGACCGAAACCATCCTCCTCGTAGATATTCACCCCTGGCACGCTCTTGAGCATTCGGTTAATGTCGGTATGCCCACCAAGAGTAATCTCCTTGTGCGAAACAAAATACGCCGATCCCGTGCGGTTGCGGGCTTCGAACTTCGAACCGAGCATAGAGCTTGCACTGACAACGACCTCGTCTATCGAGTCCGTCACTTGGAGCGAGTCGGAAAGGCGCAACTGTTCCACTTTTCGCAAAGAGTCTGCCTCTCGTCCCGTTGCCATCTGTATGCGCGTTTGTGCCATCCCTAAAAATGGGGATAAGAATATTTGTAGAAAAAAAACTACATAACTCCATGCAAACGCCGATTGCAACAAGACTTTACGATACTTGCAACACTTTACAGACGCATACATCCTATTCATAATTCTCCCCATAAAATTTTCTCCACGCTGTTTATTGACTCCTTTTCCGGGAGAAATCTAAACACTATTATCTCTCAAAAAACGACTCATTAATAACTCTAAAAAACATAAATGCAGCCTCACAATAAGGAAAGAAGGCATCAAAGTTTAAAACGATTCGCAAAACTCAAGTCATAAAGATGTGTTGTTTAGATTTAATCTACAATCACCAAAACTTAGTATTTCATTTTTTACTTCGAGTGGTAAATCAGACATCTTATTAAGACTTACAACAAACAAATATTTTTGTTCAATGTTGTAACATATAAAATTTTGTACCATCGAATCTTAACATCATTGAAAATGAGAAGAGCATTTCTACTATTCATTGTGTTTTGCATGGGGGTCACTACCGTGCTGGCACAAGAAAACTTCCTTTCATCTTGGCGTACAGGAGATGACGGAAAACTGTCACTCCCAGTAAAAGGCACTAATTGGAGTTACCACATACTTAAGAGTGGCGAGACAGAGAAGAAAAAGGAAAACGTAGTCTCTTCTAGTGAAACAACACCACACGAGATCACAGGGCTCTCCCCAAAAACTAACTACACGATAGAAATCGAACCTGCGGGCGTAGAGTATATCCGTTTCGGAAATAGAAATGGTGAAAAGTATGGAACTCCAGAACGTCTCACGAAAATAACAGACTGGGGAAAAATTCAATGGACAAGTATGGAATATGCCTTTGCTAATTGCAGCGCTCTTGAGAAGGCTACCCAAGGAGAACCCGATCTTTCGAAGGTTACCACCTGCGAGGGGATGTTCAAGGGGTGTACTAAATTCAATAGTGCGCTCAATACTTGGAACATGGAGAATGTCGAAAACCTCGAAGATATGTTCGACGGTTGTACTAAGTACAACTTCCCTATGCAGAGTTGGACGCTCGCTAAAGCCAAGAAAATCAGTTTTGGAACGATAGGGCTTTCTAAAGAGAACTACGAGAAGACCCTTATCGGATGGGCTGCTAATGCGAAGACTGCACAGAATGTTACGTTTAAGGCAGATGGTTTGACGTATAGTACAACTGCTGCCGAAGCTGCTCATAAGAAACTGACGGAAGTGCTCCACTGGAATATTATGGGCGATCATTACCTCCTCTTCAAATTCAAACAAGCTACTTATTACTGCAAAAAAGGCGAAACAGTAATAGTGGATTTCGATCTCGCTAGTGGGATTACTGCCTCTGATATAAAACTGAGTGTGCCAGGCGAATATGAAACGGGAGCAGGAGTAATAAAAGTTGAAAACAAGGATGAAAGAAAAATCAAAGGGCTGAAAATTGGCGAAGCTCCACTATCTGCTGAAGTAACCACAAATGGCACAAAGCTTAAAACGACCTGCCAAATCGTTGTAAACGAAACGGGCGAAGAACCAAAGTTTAACTTAACTCTTGAAAAGAGTGGAAATGGCGAGGGGACGTTGGTTGTTGCTACAGCTAAGGGAGGTGCGCCATTAGCTATGGGGACGCATCCGTTTGCTGCCAACACAAAACTCTATGTTCGTATAGACTACAATCAAGATAACGCGACGGCACAGTTAAAAATAGATGGTATAGACGTAACTGGGCAACTCCAAATTGGCGATTTAGAGATTGAGTTGAATAAAGACAAGAAGATCGAAGCCATTTTTACCAAAATCCAGCGCTGGAAAGTAGAGTTCGAGCAGTCTACCAACGGAACTATGACGGTGTTCGGAAAAAATAGTCAGCCCCTTACTGCTGGGCAAGAGAATCTTACTCCGGAGGGGACTTTGGTCATCGTTAGTTTTGCTCCACAAGCCCCCAACAAACTCCTAAAATTTGAGATCAATGATGAGGCGGTTCCAGTTACTGGAGATTCGCACAGTTTTGAACTGAAGAAAGACGTGAAGCTAAAAGCAAAGTTCGGGCAAGAAACTGTAAAAGCTACGCTGACCATTGAAGGCGAAAATCATGGCAAAGTAAAAGTAGGGACAACTGTACTTAACGCTGGGGTAAATGAATTTGTAAAAGGTACAGCAGGGAAAGTTACTGTAGAGGAGAACGCAGGTTATCGTGTTAAGAAATTTATGGTTGCAGGTAATGACGAGATAGCGAAAGCAAAAACTGGGGTAGATGTAACCTTCGATAAGAATATCGATATTGTTGTCTCGTACGAAAAAATACCAGCCGATTCCTATACAGTAAACATAGTACAACCCCAGAATGGTACGATTACTGTGAAAGACGCAAAAAATACAACAGTAAGCAGTGGCGCTAAAATAGAAAAGGGCACGCTAACCGTTACAGTAAAGCCCAACGAAAAGTACAAGCTCGAGTGGCTAAAGGCTAATGATGAGAATATTACCACCAAAGTAGATGCCACAACACATACCGCAACTTATGAACTGAAGGGCGAGGTAAGATTCACAGCTAAGTTCAAGAAAGATGACGGTGCTCCTGTAGAAGACGCCTTATTACGCACTATTTCTGTAGAACCCAATCCGTTCAATGATCTACTACGTATACGAACTCGTGGCGAGGTGCAAAATATACACTACAGACTCATTTCTGCACTCGGACACGAAATTACTAAGGGCGTTTTGCAAGAGAGTGAAACCATAGTAAGGACTGCAGAGCTTCCCTCTGGGTTATACTTTGTTCTACTCTCTGCCCCCAACGGCGCAAAAGAGACCTTACGCATTATAAAACGATAAACCTCTCTTTTGAGAAATATAAAGCCTAGTCGCGAAGTGTGGCTAGGCTTTTTTATGTCAAGCATCCAAGAAAAAGTGAGCACCATAGCGAGACACCCTAGTGTATTTATTCCAAGCCCCCTAAAATTCGGTAGCTTTGTGGGAGAATCTATATCAGAAATTCTGGAGAGGACATAAGTATGGTAACAAAAGAACTTATATCGCCCAAGAGCATTGTTGTTGTCGGTGCTTCTGACGATGTTTACAAACCTGGGGGACGCGCCCTCGAAAATCTCATCCAATACAAATTCGCAGGGCTGCTTTATGCCGTGAACCCCAAGGCTGAGAGTGTGCAAGGGCTGAAGGCATATAAAAGTGTAGAGGAGCTGCCGCAAGTCGATCTCGCGATTATTGCTGTAGCAGCTAAATTCTGTCCACATATTGTAGAGGTTCTGGCAAAAGAAAAAGGCACAAGAGCGTTTATTATCCTCTCGGCTGGTTTCCACGAAGAAAATGAGGAAGGAGCAAAACTGGAGCGAGAAGTGGTGGATATCGTCAATAGTGTAAATGGCTCGCTCATTGGTCCGAACTGTATCGGGATGATGAATTCGAACTATACGGGAGTCTTCAGTCGTCCTATCCCCAAATTCGATCCTAAGGGAGTCGATTTCATTACGGGGTCGGGGGCAACGGCCGTCTTTATTCTTGAACTCGGCATGCAACAGGGGTTACAATTCTCCTCTGTATTCTCCGTAGGGAATAGCGCTCAATTGGGCGTAGAAGAGATTCTTGAATACCTCGACGAATCGTTTGATCCTGCTACAAGTTCGCGCGTAAAATTGCTCTATGTCGAGAGTATTACTAAACCCGAAAAACTACTCAAACACGCCCGTTCGCTCATTAACAAGGGGTGCAAGATTGCTGCAGTAAAGGCTGGCTCGTCCGAGGCGGGAAGTCGTGCCGCAAGTTCGCATACGGGCGCTATGGCTAGTAGCGATGTAGCGGTGGATGCACTCTTCCGCAAAGCTGGTATTGTACGCTGCCGTGGTAGACAAGAGCTCCTAACCGTCGCAAGTATATTTATGCTCCCAGAGCTCAAAGGGAAGCGAATCGCCATTATTACACATGCTGGTGGCCCTGCGGTTATGCTAACCGACTCGCTATCGAACGGCAAAATGGACGTGCCCCACATTAGTGGTCCTAAAGCTGAGGAGCTCCTCGCAAAACTTTTCCCAGGCTCGTCAGTAGCAAACCCTATTGATTTCCTTGCAACGGGCACTGCAGAACAACTCGGCTATATTATAGATGCCTGCGAAAAGGATTTTGATGTGGATGGGATGGCTGTTATCTTTGGTAGCCCTGGACTTTTCCCTGTTTACGACGTATACGACCTACTTTCAGAACGTATGCGCACTTGCAAGAAGCCGATATACCCAATACTACCTTCTGTTGTAAACGTCGCAGACGAGATCGCGCAATTCGTTGCAAAGGGAAATATATACTTCCCCGAGGAGGTTGTCTTTGGCGATGCGCTCTGTCGTATTATGCAAACTCCAGCACCTCAACCCGAGAATGCAGCCTTGCCAACAATAGATACTAAGACAATACGCGCCATTGTTGATGCTGCGCCTGAGGGATACTTACAGCCCGAACAAGTACAAGCTCTTCTAGACGCGGCTGGAATTGTTCGCGCAGGCGAGGCTGTAGTTACCTCAGCAGATGAGGCTGCGAAAGCTGCAGAGCGATTGGGCTACCCAGTGGTGATGAAGGTAGTAGGTCCTGTCCATAAATCGGACGTAGGGGGTGTAAAACTCAATGTAAAGGATGCTGCTACCGTACGCGCTGAGTTCGAACGGATGATCAAGATTAAGGATACCACAGCTATTCTACTCCAACCCATGCTCAGTGGCTCGGAGCTATTCGTAGGCGGTAAACGCGACGAGCGTTTCGGTGGTATGGTGCTCTGTGGTATGGGAGGGATCTTTATCGAAGTGCTTAAGGATATACAAGCAGGTCTCGCTCCCATTGCTGTTCCCGAGGCTATGGAGATGATAAGCCGCCTCCGTAGTGTTAAGATTTTGGACGGAGTACGCGGACAAGCCGCTATACCTCGCGAAAAGTTTGCAGAGGTGGTCTCTCGCGTATCGCTACTTTTGGATGCTGCCCCCGAGATCTTCGAGATGGACTTAAATCCCCTCCTAGGCACAGAGAAGGGCGTAGTGGCCGTCGATGCACGCATTCGCATTGCTCGAAAATAAATGACGACTAAGAAACGTAAGATTACGACAAACGAATGGATACTCATCGCAATGATTGCGGTGGGTATCCTCCTTGTTATACTTCGGTGGAAGAGTATTGCTCCCATTGTGACCGAAGCCTTTAAAGCATATTTTTGTTAGTTATGCAACTTTTTAACATCCATTGCGTTATACAAAACTACTCGCTTAGAGAGTAAGGCTTGCACTTTATGTATATCCAAGAATTACAAGCTTTTAATTTTAAGAATTACGAATTCCTCAGTGTACAATTCCGACCTCGCATCAATATTCTAATAGGGAACAATGGTCAGGGAAAGACCAACGTATTGGATATGTTGTACTACCTGAGCCTTTGTAAATCACCTACGCACCACCCAGATTCAGCCTCTATACGTCACGAGACGCCCTATGCTACTCTCCGTGGCGTCTATTCTGACAACGCACAAACGTTCCATGTCGCACTAGCCCTTAAACGTAATGCTCCGAAAGAACTACTCTTCAACGAGACTGCATACTCACGCCTTGGAGAGCATATTGGGAAAATCCCTCTCGTGGCCATCTACCCTCAAGATATCGAACTAACTTGCGATGGGGGTGACCTGAAGCGTCGTTTCCTAAATGCGACGATCGCGCAATACGAAAAGGAGTATCTCACCGCGATTCAACATTACGAGCTAGCTCTTGCACAACGCAATGCACTGCTAAAAACGAGAGGACATCTTGATCTCCAACTCCTCGAAATGCTAGAACAGCGACTTGTATCCAGTGCAGCAATTATCTTTCGCGAGCGCAAATTACTCTGTGAGCGCATTGCTCCACAGTTCGAATATTTCTACAATCTCATTGCCCAAAACCACGAGCAGCCTAATCTAGTCTATCGCTCCCAACTAAGTGAGGGTGATTTTCTCGAACTCCTCCAAAAAGCTCGACCTACAGACACGCACCTTGGTCATACTACTATCGGGATACACCGGGACAATATAGATTTCTATCTTGCGGGCTACCCGCTACGTCGTGAGGGATCGCAAGGACAACAAAAGACCTTCGTGGTAGCACTACGCTTGGCACAGTTTGCCTACATTGCGGAAATTACTAAGCTAACTCCGATTTTACTACTCGATGATATTTTCGATCGTTTTGACGCTCAACGTGTGCAGAATCTCCTCCAACTCTTCTCTTCGGATACCTTTGGACAAGTTTTCATCACCGATACGAGCCCTGCTCCACAACTTGCACAGATGGGCATCTACCGTAATGCAACGAGCATATATCGCGTAGAAGACCAAAACCTTACACTTGTAGGCGATGTTTGATAACGATCGCGACTTTGATTACCGCGTATATAGTAATCGTCGTTCACTACGTTCGCTTGGAGAGGCTATTACACGTTTTATGCGCAACAATCCCACCCTCGCACAACAACTCACCCTCGAGCTTGCCAAAGAAATCTGGTTTGCCAACAATACTGAAACGATTCTTAAGGCTACTGGCGAGATCTCGCTATACAAAGCCGTACTTTATATTCAAATCTTCAATCCCTCGCTACGCGCAAATCTTACCAATATGCGCGAGACAATTTGTACGCAGTTCAACGAACAGATGGAGTATGTGAAAATCCGCGAGGTGAAATTTGTGTAGTAATACCATGCAAGATCAAGAAGTCCTCTCCGTCGTAAATCCATTTGCAATAGAACGCCTTCGCAGACTACTTACAGGCTCTTTACGTATCGGGATATTCTGCCATGCTCGCCCCGATGGCGATGCGATTGGTTCCTCCATTGCTCTCGGCAACCTTCTCTCAGAGCTCGGTCACGAAGTAATGTGTATAGCTCCGAATGCCGCTCCAACACACATTGCATGGACTGAAGGAACAAACGAATTGCTCCACATCTTTGAGACCCAAGGGGAGAAAATACGACGATTTATACTTCAGTGCGATCTCCTATTTTGTCTTGATTTCAACGACCTTGCTCGCCTTGACGAACCGCTCAAGATCTTCCTTGCACCACTCCCCATACCGAGAGTTATGATAGATCACCACCCAGACCCCACCTCGCAATTCGATCTCTACTTCTCAATGCCCAATGCTAGTTCTACATGCGAACTGCTTACTGAGATAATTCTTACTATGTGGGGACAAGAATCTATCTCTAAACGCATTGCCATTCCCTTATATATGGGCTTAATGACTGATACGGGCTCTTTTAGCTACTCCTGTGCACGCAAACGCACCTTCGAGATTGCAGGCATTCTCGTAGAACAGGGCGTAGATGTCCCTTACATTCAGGATTGTGTCTATAACTCTCGCTCCTACAATAGCCTTCGTCTACAATCCGCACTCATTCTGCAACACACTGCTTTCTGTTGCAAAGACACGAAGGGGCTACCTCGTGTTGCTATTATATCCTTCTCGCTCCGTACTCAAGAGGAGTACTCTTTTCAACCTGGCGATACTGAAGGAATTGCAAACCTTCCTCTTACAATCGATTCAGTACAGATCGGAATTTTGCTTTCCGAGCGGGGTAATGGTACAATTAGGGTCTCTACACGAGCCACTAAGCGCTATACTATCAACCAACTGATGAGGCAATATTTCAACGGCGGTGGTCATCCTCAGGCCTCTGGCGGGACGCTCCACATGTCGCTCAAAGAGGCATTCGAATACACACGAACCTGCTTCGAAAAGTTTGTAAAAACTCAGCCGATTACGCAAAATCTTGGTCAGCTATCCCTGTAGAGGTCTCTGATAGAACAACGACATTCAATGGTAAACAGAATCCAATAGTGCAGGACTATTGCATACAAAAAATGCGAGATGTGCGTATGGCAGTAATCTGTTCGGCTTGAGATCTCACTTGCTAGTTTTTAAGCCACTTTAGGATATCCCGCCAACCAAATTTCTTGCCGTACTGCAAAATTCCATTACGATAGACACGAGAAGCTAGCCCTGTCATCAAGATGAAGGTTATGAGTAGGATGATGCCCGAGAGGAGAATCTCCCAAGTATCAACACCATAGGCAACACGAGCAGGCATTACTATAGGAGACGTAAATGGGATCATCGAGAACCAAAACGAGATAGCACCATCAGGCGAACGACCTGCAACGAATAGAACAAAGAAACCAAGCAATAAGGGGATGGTTACTGGCAAGACAAGTTGTTGTGCATCTGAGGCATCTTCTACAGCCGAACCGATTGCTGCATACATCGATGCATACAAGAAATACCCTCCAAAAAAGAAATAAATAAACACTACGATTAGCTGCAAGAAATTTACGCTCTCTAACGGTCCTAATATTGTACTTAAACCTCCGGTCTTGAGCTGTGCCATGAGTCCATGACTCGTACCCGTCATCTCCAAGCCTCCCATTTGCGAAGCAACTTGCGAGAGTTGGTCGCTCGAACCCAAATCTATGAAACTCCCCATTGCAGAAACTAGCACCAATGTGACAACAATCCATAAAAGAATCTGTATTAAAAATACCGAGGCTACTCCTAGGATCTTTCCCATTAATAAATCGAATGAGCGAACACTCGAGACCAGTACCTCAACAATTCTATTATTTTTCTCCTCTACTACTCCACTCATTACCATTCCCCCAGAAGCTGCGACCAAACCATATATTAGCCCTCCGAGGAGATAACCTATCATTAACGACAAGCCCGAACTCGTTTCTTTTTCCTCGCCCGCCTCATTCAAAATTACGGCACGCATATCGACATTCACGTCAGCTTTTTTCAAAATTTCCTCTAAGCCCTCAATCTCAAAGCTCGCGATGCGCTCCTTACGTACAATTTTTGTGAGATCTCGCTGCACACGATCAGAAGCATCCACGGCCAAAGTTCGTAGGCTATATACCACCACATCATTGGGTTGCTCTGCTATCTTATCTCCTATCACCAAGAGACCCGCATAACCCGTACGTTGGAGGTATCCTTGCATATCGGCAATGGTGTCCTGCTCTTTGACATAAGTAAGTATCGGAGAGGAGTGCAACGAATCGATGAGTAACCCACTCTTATCTACTACGCCTACGGTATAATGCTTCCCCGTGTCCCATAAAATCAGGAGGGAGGGCACAACCATGAGAAGCGCCATGAGAACGGGCACAAGGAAAGTCGTAAGTAGAAAACTCTTCTTCCGTACTCGGATCGCAATTTCGCGACTTATTATCAATAATATATTGTGCATCAAGCGCTTCTTCCTTAAATATTAGTGTCAGAACTTTGGGTAGACGACTCATTTACAACACGTATAAATATATCGTTCATGGTCGCCATCTCTCGTGAGAAATGTCCTACCTCAACATGAGGTAGGATCTCATGCAACAGTTTATTGCTCTCTTCTGCATTCTCTTGGCTTATGAGCATTGCCCATTGCAGTGTTTCTGTAGCAGGGAGCAGATCTACTGTCCAGTGCGGAGTCAATGCCTGTTTTAAGGTCTCTAAATTGCCCTTATAGCCCAGCTTGAATCTTGACCCTGAGAACTGCTCGCGAATCGAATTTACCGTGCCTGTAAGCACATTTAAGCCTTTATTGAAAAGGGTGATCGAGTCGCAAATCCGTTCTACCGAATCCATATTGTGTGTCGAAAATAGCACTGTCGCTCCCTTCTCTCGGAGTTCTAATATCTCATTCTTTAGTAGCTCTGCATTGATAGGATCGAAGCCACTGAAAGGCTCGTCAAATATCAACAGACGAGGTTCGTGCAAGACCGTGACAATAAATTGCACCTTCTGCGCCATACCCTTCGACAGCTCCTCTACCTTTTTGTTCCACCAGCTCGAGATCTCAAATTTATCGAACCAATATTTCAGAGCTCGCATTGCATCTCTTTTCGAGAGTCCCTTCAATTGGCTAAGATAGAGCGCTTGATCTCCGACCTTCATTTTTTTGTACAAACCTCGCTCCTCGGGCAAATAGCCAATTCTACGGACATCCTCGCGCTGCAACGGTTTACCATTCAAAAGTATTCGCCCCGAATCGGGTCTGGTAATCTGATTTATGCAACGGATTAGTGTTGTCTTTCCTGCGCCATTAGGACCTAGCAATCCATGAATACACCCCTCTGGTACGTTAAAGCTTACACCCCTTAATGCTTGAAACGCTCCGAAACTCTTGCGCACGTCCTCTATTGCCAGAATATTCATTGCAACGACTTATTGTACCGTTCCCGTCAACTCAACCGAGCGAGTGGCTTCTACAGGATCATTCACTATTATATACACCGTACGCGACTGCTCTCCACGGTAACCTTCTGTATTGAATTCTAATGTAAGCTTTGCACTCCCTCCTGCAGGAATAGGAGCTTTATCTAATTTGTATGTAATACACGTGCAATTGGTTATAACGCGACGCACCTCCAGAGGACTCTTCCCCACATTCTTCAGGTCAAATTCGCGTACCACAGTATCGCCCGAGCTACAATTGCCAAAAGCAACTAGAGGCGAAGGAATCTCAAGATGTGGTGCATTCTCTCGCTGTTTGTGTGTTAACTGCGAAAAATCTTCCACTCGTGTAAAATGAAGATAAAACGCCCCCACTGCTGCCCCACTCTCTATTTTCATTTCCACACTTATTGCCCCCCACTCTTTCACCTTGTTCATCTTTATTTCTAACGAGATGGCTCCTGTTTCTCCAGGCTTAAGTTTTATTTTGCTCTTACCCGATATATACTTCGGCAGATCTTTAAATTCCACAGTTTTAGGCTCTAGAGAAAAGTTATGGACAGGGATCACTACTTTTTGTACCGTATGACTCGCAACCTCCCCCATCATTTGATAAAATGAACGAAAACCGACGTCGCCTAAACGTTGTGCATAGAGATCTTGATCTGTTGCATTGCGGGGTATTACATAGCCGCGAATGGAAAGCGTTATATTGCTTGGCTCTGTATTCGTGCGCACTGTTAATGTTTTCGAGAAGCTATAGGGACGTCCCATAGGATCAAAGACCGCAGTTACCATCCCTTTCTTGCCCGGCAAAACAGGCTCTTTTGTCCATTCTGAAACAGTACAACCACACGAGGTTGATACACCATAAATTATTACTGGAGCATTGCCCTTATTCGTAAACTCAAAAGTATGACGCAGCTGACCGCCATCCTCTCTCGCATCTCCAAACTGATGTTCCAAACTCTTGAAAGCGAGTACGCCCCCTCCCTGTGCCAATACCCAAGTCGCGATAAACGAGAAGAAGAGCACTAAACTAATCCTTTTCATTATACGAATCTCCCTAATAAATACGATATCCCTACAAAAGTACTGTTTCTTAGCGTTGCAATCAGATCTAAAGAGTATAAGAACTCATGCACTCACTCCTTTAGACTACGGCTGCGGCAACAAGAGTGCTAAAACAAAATCCTGTAGTTGAACATGGGCATAAAGCCTTGTTGATAGCGGTACGTGACTCGCTTATTCGTTCGATCCCAGCTCTTGTTATAGATGTTCGCTTGATTCGTGACATTCTGTAGGTCTAGTGCCCATTCTTGCGCCACTCGCTTCAAATTCTGTCGATAGGCGAGACGCACATTCAGATTGAAATAAGGGGGCGCTTTCTCTACAAAGGGTTGCGCCCAATCCTCAATCAGTTCGTTAGCAGCAGAAGAAGCACTCTCGTTAATACGATTGAACCATTTTCCCCCCGCATATACCGCACGTACATCGGCTAAAACAATGTGTTGCTGATTGAATGCGTACTCATAGCCAGCTAAGATATTCAATGCGTATTGCCCATTGAACTTAGCATTGCGCCAACGCCCATCGTGCGCACGCACTTCCGACTGAAACAAAGAGCCCGTCAGCAAAAAATAGTAGCCCCCTGCAAGAAATTTTTCTAGGGTGAGTTCCACTCCATAATTACGCCCATTCCCCTCGTTACGTAAATCGCGAGGAATAGAGGTATAATAGGTATCGCCAAAGTCCAAAATAGAAAGAGTCGGGATCGCGCCTTCTGATACTGGAATAGCGTAAAGCCACTGGTAGTAAAGTTCTGTTTTTAAGCGGATATCTTTCGTGAGTCGGAAATCGTATGCCAATACTGCATGAAATGCACGACTTAGGTCTAGATTATGTAAAGAGGTCACGTTCGTATTTCTCGTTTTGAGAAAGTAGTAGAGAGGCGGCTGCATCTGACTATGCAAGCCCACTGCCATCGAAAGAGTCTGACGCGCAGCAAGATGCCACTGTACTCCAATACGCGGCTCTATTGCCCACGTATTGTTTAGATGCAAATATAAGCCATGTGCACCAGAACTCATTGTTAGTGCATTTGTGGGACGATAGCGCCACGCGATGTGTCCCTGCGTTAGGAAATAATCGCCTCCCGCATCAATCGAGTGATAATACGTATCATTGGCAATGAGTACCGAGTCTTGTACTTTCAAGCGATTCCAAGCTGTTGATATCCCCACCTCCAAGTAATGTTTTGAAGAGATTCGCTGCTCATAATCAGCATACAAAGCAGGTACATAGCGCCCTATCTCCCTTGTATACCACGACCATTTCTTTGAACGGTCGGCTGCCAAGGAATCAATCTGCGTACGTGCATTATGGATAGTGCCCGCAAGTTTGAATATTAGGCGCGCATTCTCCGTAATTCTGCAGGTAAACTTAGTACCTAATACCCCCAGTTGTGTCGCAAAATCGAGATCGCTATTGGTGGGTTGGTCGCTTTGCGCATTACGCTTATCCCACTTAAAAAATATGCTGTTCAGACCACCTAAACCAAAGAGAGCAAAAGTAATACGAGAATTAATCGGGACATTGACCTTAAAAGTCAAATCCTGATAATACGGAACAGCTGTACCAGTCCCCACATTAAAATGTAAACCAATGCGATCCAACAAGCCGAGTACCGAATAGCGGTATCCCACTAAAAAGGAGGCTGCATGCTTTTTTGAGAGGGGGCCCTCAGCACCCAATTCGAATCCGCCCCACCCAATTTGCCCGACAAATTCGTAGCGTTCCGGATTTCCATTTCGGAGCTTCAAATCAAACGCACCAGCCAATGCATTGCCATACATTGCAGGAAAAGCACCTGTAAAGAAATCTGACTGCGCTAAATGATTCGCACTTAACATCGAGACAGGTCCGCCCGTCAATCCGTCGCTTGAATAGTGGTTCGGGCTAGGTATATCTATCCCCTCCAAACGCCAAAGAACTCCGTTAGGAGAGTTACCTCTTATTATAATATCATTTCTCGCGTCCGATACACTCAAAACCCCCGCGTAATTAGCCACCATACGCGAAGGATCGCCAAGGCTACCAGCATAACGTTCTGTTTCTGCAATGGTGAAAGCTCGCGCCGAAGCTAAAGCAAATTCGTTGGCTGGAATATCTTTACGTTGTGCGTAAGTAATCTGCACACTTTCTAGCTCAGTTACCAATTCCTCCATCTCCACACGGATGTAAAACTCCTTCCCCGATTGTAAGAGAATACCTCGAACCTCCCAAGGGCGATACCCTAGATACGTTACCACCACATCATACCGCCCAAGAGGCACTTCCTGTAGAACAAACTTCCCTTCTCCATTGGTTGTTGTTGCACGCACTGGCTCAAAATCTGCAAGAGAGACAACAGCTCCGACCAACGGTTCGCGTGTTTGTGCATCTAGCACAACGCCACGAATAGTCTGTGTATAGATTTCGGCTAAAGAACAATACGAACAAAGAAATAAAATAAGAAATAGAACACTTCGCTTCATTTCTTCCTTACATCTATTGGTTGTACAAAATCGTGGTACCAGCGCACCAATAATCTTGAGTGTTCACACTCTTTCTCGGGTCTCAAATTTACAGAACTGACAAAAGCGCCAGCATTAAATTGCAATGAAAATAGCTCGATGAGATTCCATACTATTGCAAGAGTATGCACCGCCTATTCAAGGAGAATTGCAAGACAAAGAAGCAAGTGGTAAAAATGAGTATTACCACATTTCTACTTTGTGGTAAGTTCTTGTTCAAAACGTTCAATAAAGGGTCTGGAGGTCCTAGAATATTCCTTCTTTGCCCGTTGCAAGAGCTCGAGCATTCTTTTCTTATTATTCTTCTTACGATAGAATTCTAGCAGAAGTTCGTAAGCATTTTCCTTCCCCCAAGAAGGATAAAATGGATTTGTAAACTCTTGCGAAGGTAATGCGATTACTTTGAGTAAATATTTCTCTACTTGTAGCAGAGACGCTTCTGATACCTGAGGTGTGTAGTAATCGTTATGAGCAAGAGCATACCAACCACGCAAATTCAATGAGTCCAATGCGAGAGCTCGCTGGGCATTCTTTGCAGACTCGTTTACAAGCTTCGCTGCTTTCTCTCCCATCGCATAACGAGTCGAAAGACTTTGAATAAAAGCCAGCAAAGCATATTCCTCCGAGTTCTTATTTTCTACATCGCTCAAGGCGTCATACGCATATTTTAGTGCTTTCTTCCCCAATCTATTCTCTGCAGAATCTATTTGAGTATAAACAATATGTTTCATACAGAGTGTATAACTATTCCAGTAGATTACAAGCGTATTCGCACGGGGGAGCGTTTCCAACGTATTTAGGATAGAATCTAGTGGAGCAGGAGTTCTTTGTGCAATCGAATGAACAAACGCATTGTCCACTCGCTCCTGCATATCGCGCAAATACGACAACTCTTGCCCCTGTACATACACTTGTAGACTAAATACAAGAAAGAGGAAAGTCACGAATCTTTTCTTCCCAAGCATTTTCTATTCTATTTGATTTGCTCAAAATTATCAAAATGTCTTTTTCTACTTGGAGTACTACATCAACTGAGCTTGCTATACGATCTCCCTTACACTCATTAATATTGTAAAAAAGCAGGATACTACGCACACTGTACGTTGATTTACTGTGTCTGTAGAATAAATCGTATCCAATACCGAAACGATTACTTATTTCGATCTAATACTTTAATATGCACACAATTCTTAACACCCAGTTAACAAAAAAGGAGATCTCACGTTTCATGAGATCTCCCTTATCAATTATCACAAAATCCTACACCTACTTAAGCAAACTAGCAAACACGTCGTTGTGTATAAATTTGATGAACTCTACATCTTTCGCCGCACGAGCCTTAAAACTTGCATCCATCTGAATTGCAGTACGGAGGTTGTCCAACAACATCTTTTCATCCTGCGTACGTGCGCCCAAGATTGCTAAGCCATAGTACGCCTTAGCTGTCTTAAGGTCAGTAAATACATTCTTTGCAGCCTCGTTGCGATCGGTAAGCATCAACGCTAGACCATGATTGAAAACACCCGTTCCTGTTAAATAGTCTACTGCCGCTTGATATTGACCACGTAGTATTGCACAAGCGCCTAAGTTCGCACGTACTGCAGGTCCCGCATCTGTTGCGCGCACAAAGTACTTTTCTGCCTCTTCTGCATTGCCATCAACCATAGCCAAAACGCCTAGGTTGTTTAGCACGAAGGGATTTTTGTCGTCAAGTGCCTGTGCTTTATTCAACTGTTCGCGAGCATCTGCAAACTTGCCTTGCAATAAATAGATACA
The DNA here is from genome assembly GCA_965240855.1 of uncultured Bacteroidia bacterium. GTDB lineage: Bacteria > Bacteroidota > Bacteroidia > Bacteroidales > CAJPTX01 > Bacteroides_D. The sequence goes on from CBDEMG010000038.1 coordinate 70,537, forward strand.
AGCCAAATTGTTGTAACCACGGAGGTTGTTGTATTTGCCTGCTAACTCCTTGTACATCGACTCACGCTTGCTCATATCCTTCTCGATCTCTGCTGCGTAGTAAGCTTCGTTTTCAGGAAGATCAAGAAGTTTTCCGTCAGCAACTTCCTTCAAGATCTCTTCCCCTGAACGTCCTTCAAACTTGTAGTTTGCTACCATTTCCGAACGACGCAATTTAGGGAGAATCCTCTCTGCTACTTCATGGAATATCTTAGGTAAGCTATGCATTTCGCGGTTACGAACGTCAGGATCGGAATACATTGCTAATACGCGCAACATCATATCCTTGTCTTCGATATTGGATTCTTCCAACGACTTCTTGAATCCCTCCCAGTCCGTAGCCGCATCTAAAGAGATTGCATCTACTTCTACCTTCAACTTATTCTTTATGATCTGCTCTTGCAACCAGCTCTTAGAACTTCTTCCTCGCCCTTTAGACAAATTGTCGTTCAGAGCCACTGGACCATCTGGCGAAGCATAAGCTTTAACAGAGAAACCTTGCAACTTGGCACGCTCATCCGCATTCAGCTCCTTTAGCGCTTTTTGGAACTCCTTTATATCGTCTTCAGTATATTCCTTGCTCACAATCTCTGCACTAGTCATTCTATAATTAAACTGCGCATTCTTTTGCTCATCGCGAGTACGAACATAGTTGTGTGGCATCCACGCTGGCGCAGCGAGGAGATCTACCAAATTCTGGGTCTCATTCACACCCTCTCCGAGCTTATAGTCTAAACCGAAAGGAACTTTCTTGTCCTTATAATATAAGGTCATCCGCAGCTCCATAGTCGATTTCATCATCTCGGGTTTATACTCAAACTTGAAGTCGTGCGAGTATACTCCCCCCAAATCCGAATTGATCACTGTATTATTCTCTGTGACCTTTTCTCCTTGGAAAACCTTAGATGGCAAAACCAACTCGCGCCCCTCATACTTCAAGACTGGAGTCAACTCCAACTTCGCATTCTTATTAAAGTATTTTGGTGGGAAGGTTCCCTTTATTTTACCTTCAACCGTTTTCCCAACCAATACCAGCGGATTGGGATCCATCTTCGGGAGCGCTTCTTTAGGGACATCCTTCATCTTCTCAGGATTGTCGCACCCTACTAGCACTGCCGAAAGACCCAATGCTAACGCTGCTGCAACCAGATTTATTCTACTCATCATCTTTGGGTTTATGCATTCAACCAATAATCGTAAACGATCACAAAACTAATACAAATAACAAAATTATCTTCGCCTCCACTTAACTAACAACCAGTTAAACACTCCCGTGGTACTCTCCGAGTATACGAAAACGCTCAGCTCTACGTTGCACTGCCCTAGTTAAACTTCGGCGTCTCGCCTAGGTTATAAAAGATAAACGAATACATGTCAGCCAGTTCGGCTATGAGTAGCGAGGTGGGTTTACCTGCACCATGACCTGCTCTTGTCTCGATTCGAACTAATTTCGGAGCGCCGTCCGGCTGCTTATACTGTAGCTCTGCAATATATTTAAACGAATGTGCTGGCACCACACGATCATCATGATCTCCTGTCATTACGAGTACTGCAGGGTAGGCAACATCGCTGCGGATACTATGCAAAGGCGAATAGCTGTATAAATACTTAAACATTTCCTCCGAATCTGTACTCGTCCCATAATCTCCTGCCCAAGCCCAACCTATCGTAAATTTCTGGTAACGCAACATATCCATCACCCCAACTTGTGGCACTGCTACTTTAAAAAGCTCTGGTCGTTGGTTTACAACAGCTCCTATCAGCAATCCTCCGTTCGAACCACCCTGAATTGCTAGTTTGTCCGAACTCGTGTATTTCTCTGCGATCAAGTATTCAGCTGCGGCAATAAAATCGTCAAATACATTTTGTTTGTTCAATTTCGTACCCGCCAGATGCCAAGTTTCGCCATACTCGCCACCTCCTCGTAGGTTCGCTACTGCATAAACACCTCCTTGCTCTAACCAAGCCAAACGCGAAGTACTAAACCACGGAGTCAAACTTATATTAAACCCACCGTAACCATACAGGAGTGTGGGATTCTTACCATTCTTGTGCAAATCCGCACGGTGAACTATAAAAATCGGGATCTTTGTTCCATCACAACTCGTATAGAATTGTTGTTCGACTGTGTACTTCGAAAAATCGAAATCCGAAGCTGGGCGGAATACTTCTCTTTTTTCTCCCGTATTCACATCGCACGAATAAACTACCGAAGGGACAATAAACGAAGAGAAACTGTAGTAGAACGTTGCTTGATCCTGGCGTCCACGTATGGCACCTACTGTGCCATAGACCCCTAGGTCGATATCCTGTTGTTTCTTACCTGTGAGCGTATATATAGCCATACGAGAGGCAGCATCTACCATATAGGTTGCGACAAACTTACCGCCAACCAATACAACCTCCGAGAGTACAGATTCCTGCTCTGGTAAAACTTCTACCCAGTGTTCTTTTTCAGGTTTTGTAAGATCTATCTTTACGAGGCGATAGCGTGGAGCTCCTTCATTGGTCACGAAATAAGCATTATTACCCACGCTCCCGACCAAGTTGTAGGAATACTCAAAACCCTCTGCAATCTTCTCAAAACTACTTCCCTTTTTCAAATCCTTCACATAGAGCGAATTCCCTTCTGTAGTTTCTGTTTCACCAACAAAGAGATAATGCTCATCTTCGGTTGTCTGGCCAAATAAAGTCCGCAACGGCGCTTCTCGATCTTCATATACCAAGCGATCACTCGCCTGCGGAGTTGCTATAGCATGATAGTAAAGTTTGTGATATTCGTTAATATTACTCAATTCTTTCCCTTCCTCTGGCGCATCGTAACGGCTGTAAAAGAATCCTTCGCCATACCAAGCAATCGAAGTAAACTTCGCCCACTTGAGCTCATCTTGAAGCGTCTTACCTGTGGCTATCTCCAAAACATAGATTGTATTCCAGTCCGAGCCTGCATCTGCTACTGTATAGGCTAAATAACGCGAATCGTGCGAGACCGAAATAGTGCCTAACGCTACTGTACCATCTGCGGACAGCTTGTTCGGATCTAATAATACCCGCTCTTCTCCTTGCAACGAATCTTTTACATACAACACACTCTGATTGCTCAAGCCCTCCTTGCGAAAGTAGAGATAGTACTGCCCCGTATACTGGGGTGGTGTTTCTACATCAAAATTGAATTGAGCACTTATCCGTTTGCGCAGTGCCTCTCGAAATGGGATCTTCTCTAAGTACGCATTGGTAAATGCATTCTCTGCCGCCACCCATTCTGCAACACGCTTTGAAGTATCGTTCTCTAACCAACGGTAAGGATCGCTCACCTCCGTTCCAAAATACACATCCTTCACCTCTTCACGCGCAGTTTGAGGATACTTAATTCCTCGGCTACATGCCTGCCATACAGCAGCTGCTCCACAAATCATCCCTACCCAAAATATTTTTTTCATGATTCTTTCCTCTCGCCCCTAATTTTCACACACATAAAAGTAATACTCATTAGCGAAATCCTATTAGACAAATAATACAGGAGGTTCCTATTCCTCGCAAAATCCTGATCTAAGACCCTATCTATCGCTTCCTATCTGAAACTTTAGGTATCTTTCGAAGACCTATAGGAGACGCAAGCAATGGATCTTTTTCAACTCGTTGCACCCTTTGCACCCATGGGAGACCAGCCCGAGGCCATCCAACAATTAGTAGATGGGTTTCAAAACGGTGTTCGTAGCCAAGTACTCCTCGGCGTAACGGGGAGCGGAAAGACCTTTACAGCCGCCAATATGATTGCACAACTCAATCGCCCAGCTCTCATCCTAAGTCATAACAAGACGCTGGCAGCACAACTCTACAGCGAGTTCAAAGGTTTCTTTCCACACAACCGCGTTGAATATTTCGTTTCCTACTACGATTATTATCAGCCCGAGGCTTACATCCCGTCTACTGATACCTATATAGAGAAAGACCTCGCCATCAACCAAGAAATCGAGAAACTCCGCTTGAGTACGACCTCAGCACTCCTCTCGGGGCGTACAGATGTTATAGTTGTCTGCTCCGTTTCTTGTCTGTATGGTATTGGTAACCCCGAGGATTTTCATGAAAATACCCTCACGCTACGAGTCGGACAAGCCGTCAACCGAGATCAATTTTTACGACACCTTGTAAACTCGCTCTACACACGCAACGAAGTTGCATTTGAACGTGGGAACTTTCGCGTAAAAGGAGATACCGTCGATGTCGCAGTAGCATACGGCGACTATGCCTATCGTATCATCTTCTGGGGGAACGAAATCGAAGAGCTACAGAGCTTCGATCCCATTACTGGCGAGAGCATCGATCTCAATCTGGAAGAAATCGTCATCTTCCCTGCTAGCATTTTTGTGACAACAAAAGAGCGGCTTAAACGTGCTATGTACGAGATACAAGACGACCTCGTACGACGGATCGACTACTTCAACAGCATTGATAAACCCATCGAAGCCAAGCGCATAAAACAACGCGTGGAAAACGACCTCGAGATGATGCGAGAGCTCGGCTATTGCAAAGGAGTAGAAAACTACTCACGCTACTTTGATGGGCGACCAGTTGGGTCGCGCCCATTCTGCCTACTGGACTATTTCCCTGACAATTTCATCACCGTAATAGACGAGAGTCACGTTACCATCCCACAAATTCGAGCAATGTACGGTGGCGATTTTGCGCGCAAATGCAACCTTGTAGAATACGGCTTCCGACTCCCTGCAGCACTCGACAATCGCCCCCTCAAATTCGACGAATTCACCTCGGAGATCGGGCAAGTCCTATATGTTAGTGCCACACCCGCAGACTACGAACTAAAGGAGTGTGGAGGCATTGTGGTTGAGCAGCTAATTCGCCCGACGGGCGTGCTCGACCCTCCTATCGAGGTACGTCCAACAAAGGGACAAATAGACGATCTCCTCAACGAAATCAAGAGACGAGCAGAAAAGAACGAGCGCATTATTGTTACCACCCTCACCAAGAAAATGGCGGAGCATCTCACCGATTTCCTCCGTGGTGTATGGGTTCGCTGCGAATACATCCACTCGGACGTAGATACTCTCGAACGCGTACGTATCCTAGACGAACTCCGGGCAGGCAACTTTGATGTGCTGATTGGAGTAAACCTACTCCGAGAAGGGATTGATCTACCCGAGGTCTCGCTGGTGGCTATTTTAGATGCCGATAGCGAGGGCTTTCTCCGTTCCGCACGCGCACTCACTCAAACAGCGGGGCGTGCTGCACGCAATGTGAACGGACTCGTAATTATGTATGCCGAACGCATTACAGACTCCATGCAGATTACAATTGACGAGACCAAACGGCGGCGCGAGAAACAAATGACATATAATAGCGAGCACAATATCACCCCCCGCCAACTCCACAAAAAAGAGCGGCGTTCTCTCCTTGAAGGGAGCGTCGTCGAATTCCTCTTTGAGGGAACAAACCCCGAGATATCCTCTCAAAATTCTACGACAAAAAAAGAGAAACTCAACCTCCCTACCAATATCACTACACTACGCAAAGAAATACAACAACAGGAGAAGATGATGAAACAAGCTGCGAAGGAAAAACAGTTCAAACTCGCAGCAGAATATCGCGATAGAATGTTTGCTTTGCAAGAGCAACTTCTTGCGATCGAATCTAAATAAGATTTGTACCTTTCGCTAAATTCTTTCTACAGATGGATTGTATTTGTTACTACACCACTCTCCATATAGGGCTTTGGAATGCTTGGATTCCCTCGTTCGGACTGGTGATCCTCCAATTTCTTTTCATGGGACTCTATCGCACAGCCGGGAAGCGTGCAACAGATACGTCGTGGTACACACCCAGCGATAAAATACATGCTCGGTGGAGTTTTTTCTGGCAAGCGGCGATTCTCCTTCTCTCTCTCTTTGTTCCCTTGCGGCTTGATACCTTCTTCTTTCTCATTGGAGGAGTTCTATTCTTACTAGCTCTGATAGGTTTTCTTGCAGCATTTGTTGCCTACAAACAAACCCCTAGCGATAAAACCGTGACAAAGGGTGTTTACAAACTCTCGCGCAACCCTATGTACTTTTTCTTTTCCGTAGGAATGCTGGGCGCATGCATTGCAAGTGCCTCGTTATGGTTACTCTTTACCACAGGAATGCTCATCTACGAGACTCACCTCGTAATCCTAGGAGAAGAACGTTACTGCGCTGCGCAATATGGTCAAGAGTACCTTAGCTACAAAGCACACACTCCTCGCTACTTTCTTTTCTTTTGACATAAGGAGGCTCACCGCCTCATAACACAAATACAACAATGCGTAAAGAAACAAAAAAAGCAATCTATCCCTCCGAATGCACCACAATGATCGTGGGACGCAAGATGACTGCCGATGGTTCAATGATTGTAGCACGCTCGGAGGACTGGAATGCGATGTATGCTAAAAATCTAGAGATATATGTCGATACCGAGTTCGGACCTGAGAGTTTCATAGCGCGAGATAGTCCCTTCCGTTGCGACCTCCCACAAAAGGCACTTGGCTATACTGCTATGCCAACTTTCGATCTCCCTGGGCATTGGGGGAGTGCAGGCTTCAATACGGCTGGAGTAGGGATGAGTGCGACCGAAAGTATTTTTAGCAGCGACAAGGCGCTTGCTGCCGACCCACTGGTAGAATCAGGCGTAGCTGAGAACTCCGTATTTAACATCGTACTTCCCTACATTCACACTGCCCGCGAAGGGGTAGAGCGTCTCGGAAAACTCATTGAACAGTTTGGCGTTGCCGAAGGATTTGGCATCGGCTTCTTAGACAACAAGGAGATCTGGTACTTGGAAACAGCTTCTGGACATAGATGGCTCGCGTGCAAGATGCCCGAGACAGAGTATTTCGTAACCGGCAACCAAAGCCGTTTTCGCAAGTACATCCCCGAGGACAAGGAAAACTATTTAGCCTCGCCAGATCTCATAGATTTTGCCATTAAACACCAACTATACGACCCAAAGCAAGGCGAGTTCGATTTCCACGAAGCCTACATTCGCGATATTGCCCTAGACACCACCTACAACTACCCGCGCGTTTGGGGATTACAAGGTATGCTGAGTCCGGATATCAAAAACGATGTGACAAAGAACACCTTCCCCGTATTTGCCAAAGCGAAGTCGCCCATTACACTCGACGACATGCGCCGCGTATTCCGTTTCCACTATAATGGAACAGAGCACGACCCGTATCTACACAACAATCCTAAAGAAAAATACCGCCCCGTCTCCATATTTCGTACTACGCAAACACACATTTTGCACGTACGCCCCGAGTTACCGCAGGCTATTGGTTGTGTAGATTACTATGCCATGGGGATGGCTGCTCTCGGAGCATTCGTACCACTGTACCAAGGAGTAACTTCTTATCCAAGAGCGTATCTGCTGGGGACGGATCGTTCAAGCGTAGAGTCTGCTTACTGGAAAATGCGTAAGGTGATGACGCTCGGAATGGTTAATTTCAATGCTTACGCACCACTTATTCAAAGCACTTACGCACAATACGAGCAAGAAACTGCTCAGCGACAACAAGAGATGGAAGCGCAATACCTAGCATGCTACAAAACTCTCCCCTTACATGCGCAGGATTTGCTACAAAACTTCTCCGATCGCATGCTAATCCAAGCACTTGATGTAGCCGATAAACTACAAGAAGATCTTTTTACTCGCCTTACCAGCGATATCCAAGCAGAATATAAATTTGCTGGAGCTTAAAACTTTTCTTTACAAGAAAATAAAGAAGCGGACAGGAATACAAATCCCGTCCGCTTTTTTTATTTGAAAAAGATTCTAATTACTACTCGTCTCTAATATCGTTTCTAAAGATTACTCTTGAAACTCTTTGTAAAGTCTTCCCACTTTTGTGTTTCGTAAGCACCTGTTGCTATAAAATGCAAAATGGGCTCCATTTGTTCTGGTGTTTGATAGCCAGGAATCCCAGTTATTACCGTACCATCCGCCTTTAAATAGATTGTCATAGGATACGAAAGACGTCCATTCGTTAGTTCCATTGCCAATGGATGTACTCGATCCGATGCATCGCCTTCATAGGTTTTACCCCGATACTGAATCTTACCTTTCTGCTCCGCATCGAACTTTACGGGGTAGAAATTCTTGTTCAAATAAGCTGCAATCTCTGCATTTGTAAATGTATCGGCATCCAGTCGCTTGCACCACCCACACCAATCGGTATACATATCCATAAACAGGGGTTTCGGAGATTTCTCTGCGGCCTTCAAAGCTTCTGACAACGAATACCATTTCACGGTTTCCGTTTTTTTTGTTTTTGCTGCCTGCGATACAAATACGAACAAGCTTAATAACAACAGGAGTACTGCTAGACGTTTCATTATCTCTATCTCTATATCGTTAGTTCATTATAAACTCTCTAAAGCTGCAATTTGTTGTGTTACTCATCTTGTTTATACTCTATAACTCTCTCATTTTGGACGTATATAGCCATATCTAATTCCCCTTTACAAGTACTCCGAACGAAGACGACTATTTATAAAATGCAGGCAAACAACTTATACAGAACACTCTAAAAAAGAGTGTTACAAGATTCTACATATTCAACCATCTCCTCTATGGCTTCTTCTTATCAACTTTGTTAAAATCTCTACTTATTTTTCTACCACCTCTTAGTTCTACCTCCAAAAGAAATTCTCCACTTTTTATTTCTGTCTCTAGGGTAAAAAATGAAGGGAACCAGTAATAGTCATTCTCCGTCAGATTTGTAAGATCTTTATAGATATGCACAGTTTTGTCTCCTCTTCGGTTCGGAGTTCTTACATAACGCACTAAACGTTCTAAATCCCAAAACTTTATTGTGAATTCTTTTGATATATCTTCTTTTTTTTTCTCCCCTTCTCTTAAAAACACCCTTATCCCAGTTATCCAAAGAGGCTTATCAGGAATGGGAGGAAAAGAATCTCCCCAGAGAAATTCTTTTCCATTATCGCCATACTCTTTTGCCAATTCTAAATAGCGTTCTTTATCATTCTTCAACGTAATACTATTACCAGTTATACAAAAAATCTGAACATCGTACGATGCTCCCTCGAAACTTATTCGACGGGGCACGATATATTCATTAAAAATATAATTGAGCTCATAACTAAACCCCCCATCTGTTTTTCTACATCTTGTAGACAACATAGCAAAGGGGATGATTAAAGAGGTAAATACTGCTATTCTCCATCGTTTCATCATAGTACCTCCTAATATGTCACATCTAATATATTTTCTAAGTGATAACGAAAATATGGACCGGTTTCACTTCTATAGTCATTTTTTACTCCATACTTGTGATAAAATACCCGATCTAGACAATTACAGTTACTATGTCCCCACCCCCAGTTACAATGCAATAAGGTTCGGTATTCATACGACACGACTCGCTTTACTACATTCCCAAAACCATCTGTCGTTATATCTTCTCTCCGAAGCCGTTGCTCCTTAAAGCCATCACAAATCCAGACATGACCACCTTGTGTGTATATACCTATGTTTATCTTCCAAAAAAATATTCCTCGCAATTCACTATCTCCTGCCAAAAACACAGGACGATCCCTACGAAGACTTCTCATTTTTTTTCACTTATATTATCTGCTTAATTCTAGTCTCCAATGCGACACTGCCGTTGCATTAAACTAACGACTATTCCAAATTTAACAAAAAAATATAGAATAGAAACCCGATACTCCAACACTCATCGAGCTTTTATTACAGCAATGTTCCATTGCTACAGAAGTCAACTCTGATTCCTCAATTCTGTCTAAAATACCAGAGTTACAGGATTCTCTTTTCCGTAGACAGATACAGATAATACTAGAAATCGAAATATATAAAAGGCTGCAAATCAGCCGTTTGTACGCGTAGTACCAGCAAAGCAACAAGTAGTGTTACAGCAAACTTCCAACCCCAGTGCACAGTTATAAAAGCTCCACGTAAACGTTCTACCCATTGCGATGGCATCCAATGCAAGAAATATCCTAGCAATAGCAATAAGCTAACAACCCAGTAGCCCGTGAAAAACTGGTTGAAATGAGATATATCGAATGCCCAAGCAATTTGTTCAAGCACATCCAACGCTTGCGAAAAACTGCTAGCACGAAAAAATATCCACAAAAAAACAACATAGTGAAAACAAAGCACTTTACGCGCAATAATAACTACTCGGTGTTCCAAAAAGGGGCGCGGCAAGCGATCGATAGATTTACTTACCACGAGTCCTAAACCATGCGCTGCACCCCAGAAAACGAAAGTCCAATCCGCACCATGCCATAAGCCCCCTAGAAGCATCGTAAGGAGTAAACTCATCCACATCACTGCCCGTCCGTGTCTGTTACCGCCAAGTGGGATATAGAGATAATCTCTAAGCCACGTAGAGAGCGATATATGCCACCTTCGCCAAAAATCGCTCAAGGAGGTTGCTTTATAGGGAAAATTGAAATTAAGGGATAGGCGATAGCCGAGCAAGAGTGCTATCCCGATAGCGATGTCCGTATAGCCCGAGAAATCGCAATAAATCTGGAGTGTATAGCCATACGAAGCCATCAAATTCTCTACACCCGAGTAGGCAAGCGGATTATTAAAAACTCTATCAACCAAATTGAGAGCTAAATAATCGGAGAGGATTATCTTTTTAAATAAACCCACGAGAATTAGGAATAGTGCATGCGCTGATTCGCGCTGTTGTAATACATTGGGTTTGCTGATTTGTGGGATAAATTCGGAGGCACGAACGATAGGTCCTGCAATAAGCTGTGGGAAGAATGAGAGATAGAAGCCAAAATCGACAATTCTTCGTAAAGGTTGAATATCTCCTCGATAGATATCTACTACATAACTAATAGCTTGGAAAGTATAGAAGCTAATTCCTACAGGCAAAAGTACTAGTCCCACCCTAGAAGAATCGCCTACAAACCACCCCAGGAATTGCGCAAATAGATTGGAATACACTAACGAGGTATCAAAAAGATCGTTTAGCGTAGTCACAAAAAACAGCGTATACTTGAAATACGCAAGTAACAATAAATTGAGGCTCACGGCAACGACAACCACCGCTTTGCGTTTACGCCTTGTTGCAAACTTACCTAGCAGTAGACCCGCAGCATAATTAAAACAAATAGAAAGTAAGATAAGAAGGAAAAACAAGCCACAACTCTTGTAATAAAAGAGCAGACTAAAGGTAAAAAGATAAACCACCCGTGCAGTATAACGTCTATCTAAAAAAAGCAGCCCCAGCCCGAGGACAAGGAAAAAGATCCAAAATTCTACATGCGTAAAGAGTAATGGCTGAAGGTTATTGTAGCTCAAGAAATTGGCAATATGCTGCCATAGAGCGTTAGCCATATCCATTACCTCCGCGTTTTTTTATTGGATGTTAGCAGTCTATAGAGAGCCACGCCTAACAACTTCCCTTGTAGACGATACCCTTGGGGGGAGAGGTGCAAACAATCATTTGCTGTGAGTCCGTAGTTATACCACGTGACGATACTACCTGTGCCGCCCATAATTCTATTAAAATCCCATAGTGCGACGTCTTGTTCCACAGCCACATTTCGTATTACTTCTGAGAGCAACTCTACTCGAGGATTCACCTCGCGGCTACGAAGAAGGTGATCATTAGGTGTCGTAAGCACTATAAAAGCACTCGGGCAGGAGGCACGGAGTTGCTGAATAAATTGGCGCAAATTGTCTGCAAATAAGAGCGGATTGAAGTTGCGATTATAAGCATCATTCGTCCCCAAGGAGACTATAATAATTTGAGGATTCAATATCTCCAGTTCTAAAGGAAGAGCCGTATTACGAAGATAGGAGTTGATATCGGCTCCATTCAATCCTGCCGAGTGATATATTAAGGGAGTAGCTTCCTTGTCAAATACAAAGCCAAAGAGGCGAAAGGGGGCATCGGCAGAAGTGTTTTTTTTTAACGACAGGGCAAGTTGCCTCGGTGGCTCTTCGAAATGGAAAGTTGCTACCCCGCGTGTAGTATCTATAAGCGTCGGACCATTGCCATTAAGCAGCGGAAGAGGCGTACTCTCCGCAGGTGCGTACAAAATAGATATTATATTCGGTAAAGAGGTAAAACCTTTCTCGGGCAGCAACTTAAGATCCAATGTAGAGTGTACATTTTTAGCATCCAAAGCCGAGGATGAGAGACCAAGGGGTTGTGGCATCTTATTTTTGGTACTTAGGGTAGGTTTCCACCCTTTACGATTCGAACTTCGCACATCTACAGGTTCGTTTGTACGCGCCACTCCATATGGGAAAGCAAAACCACGCGCAGGAAGATCGACTTTGAAGGTCTCTACAAGAAAACTGCGCGTAGCGCAAGACGAGATATCGCCTTGGATATGCGAGTCGCCAAGTTGCAAAATGGTGAGTCTTTTACCCTGATTCGGATTCCAGCACAATCCTCCGCCAGCGTTCTCTATCGTATTATCTGGCCAATAGAACGCCAAGGAATTGAGAAAAGCTTCATCCCAAATCTCACTTGCCACACTCACCTGTGCTACAACTAGTGAGCAATATAATACAAAGACTGTAGACAAAAGTTCCTTTAAAACGAAGCTCCGCATACTAATCTTGAGTTGAATGGGATGGCTTGTACGACTCGGGCGACTGATATACGTCCATCAATGCCGTGTAAAAGAGTTCGGCCAAAAAACGCGCTCCTCGTGGTGTAAAATGCACATAATCGGAGGTTGCTAACGGGGGCTGAGCATTTACCCAGCGAATAATAGAGTTCGCTCCCCCCATCGCAGCATAACTGTCCCAAAATGCAATTCCCGAGGCGAGTGCTGCTTTTCGTTGTGCAGTACGAACCAAATTTATGTTGGGATACGAATGGAACACTTCCTCCTCCTTATGTCCCATGTCGCTTACTCCAATGAGTATAAAGGCTGTATTGGGTAGCAAACGCTTGAGTCTTTCGATTTGAGCTTGTAGCTGTCTGCCGTAGTACACATAGCTAGTTAATTGCGAGGGGACTACGTTCACGCCAAATTGCAGCAAAACTAGCCTTGGTACAAGTACTTGGTTTATCGCCATCCACATACTATCGCCTATTGCGCCGAAATCAGTTCCACTACTCCCACGTAAGGGCACATTATCTACCTGTACTCCATCTACCGTCTCGAACGAAATCCCATAAATATTTGGGGTTTCTTCGGCAGAAAACTGTAGGGTGAATTTTTTCGTTCCAGAAGGCACAGGAAACTCTGCACGTTGAAGCAAACTAGAGACACTAAATTGACGATAGTAGGAGATCGAATCGTTGACATAAATCCCCATGCGACACGGAGCAAGAGGTGACGAAAATAGCACATTACACCGCGTAAATTGCATTCCTCGTCCTGCGCTCAAGTCTCGTTTTACTACAACAGAGGCCGATATTTGAGTAGTATCCTCTAGCTCACCGTTTGTTGTAAACTGCGAAACGCTACCTAAGACTCCATACGCTAGCGCTTTCTTGCGTTTATGCGCCGGCATTATCGAATAGTAATGCCACCCTCGCGATGCATTGAGAGTCAAGCCAAAGGGTGGGTAAGTCGGAGGGAGCGGCGAGATAAAACCCACACCTCCGCCACCAAATTCTTTTTGCAACCGACTTCGCAGATAAGAGGAGATCCTATCGCCCTCTATTTGCGAATCACCGTAGTGAAGTATTCGCATAATCCCGCCCGTTACCTCCAAAGAGTCCAACTGCTCATAAAAATTCGCTAATTGTTCGTACCCTGACGAATCGAACTCAATACGTTGTATCGGTAAAGATTTTGGGCTACTCGCATTGGGCTTTTTCTTCTCTTTTTTAGGTCTTGTTGCTTTTTTTTGGGGCTGCTGTAATAGGAGGTTAAATAGACCCGATTGTGGTGGTGTTTGATCCAACGTCTCTGCAAGTGCATCAACATGTTCTAATTGCAATAACACATCGTCTTCCAATTTCAAAGGAGACTCTGCTTCTACAGAACGAAATCCTGGCAACTGTGTTGCTCTTGGCACCCAGTATACACTCAATGGAATACGCGCATCGTTACCATTAAAAAAGACGAGCGCATAAAGCACAGCTAAGAGCGCAAAAAGAAAAAGAAGAGCTTTGCGAAAAGCCATCTATAACTTATTGCAGGAGCGACCTAACCACCAACCACTTGAAGAAAAAATACTCCCAGAGACTAACTTTGCGACTTACCTGAATAGATAAGTAGTGTTTGTCCGACTCGGATCATGTGACCACTTATTCCGTTCCACATCTTCAACTGTTTCACAGTAACCTTATAACGCGAAGCAATCGAACCTAAAACATCTCCTTGACGAACTTTGTATTTTATTGCATTCCCACTGCCAGGGATCGCATCTGCAAAGGCAACATCTTTATGCTTTAATGGCTCACGTATGCGTTGTGGTGAGAGAAAAAGCGAATCTTTATAGGTTCGTATCTCTGTTTCTCGATCGATAAATGCACCAACATGTTCGAAGGGGAGGCGAATAATATTGCTCGTTGTCGAAGGTAGCAAATCGTGCTTATACTGCGGATTTAAATCGCGAAGTTGTTGCACTGGTATCTCCAATACTTCTGCCACTTGCTGCAAATGCATACGTCCATTAACCACAATGGTATCTGTGGTTTTCGGTAACGTGAGTTGCACGGGTGTAATACGGTGCTCAGCAGCATAGTTCATTGCATAGTTCGCCGCTATGAAGGCTGGGACATAGCCTCTTGTCTCGCGGGGTAGGAAATAATATATATCCCAATAATCACGCTTACCTCCTGCTCGACGGATCGCTTTATTTACATTCCCTGGTCCGCAATTGTAAGCCGCTATTACAAGAGTCCAGTCGCCATACATATCATACAAATCGCGTAGATAACGAGCAGCCGCATGCGTTGCTGCGATGGGATCTCGGCGTGCATCTACATACGAATCGATCTGTAGATTATATTTGCGTCCCGTTGTATACATAAATTGCCATAATCCCGTGGCTCCGACCCTCGAGACGGCTCGTGGATTCAAAGCAGATTCAATAACAGGAAGAATGCGCAACTCTACAGGGAGTTGGTATGAGTCAAGGATCTCTTCGAATATAGGGAAGTAATATTCTGTAAGCCCCAACATTACACCTACCTGAGAACGCTTACGCTGCGTATACACACTAATATAGTTACGAACAATACTGTTGAACGGAAGTTCTATCAGCGTGTTTAACTTCGCAAGACGCTGCATGTAGATAGAATCTGGGCACTCGGGGGTGATCTGTGCACTATCGTAATCGAAAGTTTCGGCTAGTACTGTACTATCGATATTCTGACGGATATACCATAGGTGTACCATCTTATCGAGATTGGCTAAATACTCAGTATGCATCGAGTCCGAAGGGGCAACTTTATCTTTCGGAGCAGCCAATGCTACCGATGAGATCGTCAAAGCAACAGAGAGCACACCGCTAATAAGAATTCGCATGATTAAAAAGATAGGTTGAAGTTCATAGAAAGAGCACTCGACGACACTCGTCCCAGTTGTGGCGAAAGACTTGGATAGATACGCATTGCCAAATTATTATCTATGTTCCAATAATAGAGATGAGCCCCCACGTAGGCATCAATCACATTGAGTATGTAGAGCAGGGAAAGTCCGAGTAAATTCAGATCGCGATTGCGGCGATAGTAGTCGCGAAAATACTCAATGTCTTGCCGCGAGCGCTTCCCCTCAAATTCATCAATTGTCTCAGGATTCTCATCCAACATATAAGTCAAGGCTTTATCAAAACGTCGATAAAGCTGATTCATGCGTATAAATTGGGAAGAAAGTACAACTGCCGCTCCGTAAATAATCGGGATTTTCCAGTAAGTCTCTGTATAAAATTGACCTAGTCCCGGCAAAAGAGCACTAGAAACGAGTGCTGCAAGGGGAGATTTATACCCCTTACTATGAGAGAACAAAGCATCGGCGACCCCGAGTGAATAACTCACCACACTCGCTACAATAAAGCCATTACGAAGCGAAAAGAGTGTTATCCTATCACTTTCCTGCACAATGCGCGTCCGAGGATCGTCTGCGAGTGGTATTTCTAATGCTTGACCATAACGTCTATCGAAATAGATACTTCCCACCACAAAGCCTGCAATAGAGCCCCAAACTAACGGGAGTTTCCAATAATCGCCGTTAATTACTTGTCCACTCCCAGGCAACAATACTGCTGCAAGAGTAGTCCACGGCATAGAAAGTGTGTTGCAAAAGCGTCGAAAACTCCGATATTTTGGAGTAAATACCGGCACTTGTAGCTCCGTTTCGCTTCGCTTCACGGAGTGAGTATCTTCGCCCCGAACTTGGGATTCTTCAACAAATAAACTATCGCGAGGCGTTTGTTTGAGGCGTAAAGTGTCGCTCGTCTGTATTTGTATACTATCCTGTGCGATTACAGTATTTGCAGGTATACCAAACCACCACAAAATCGCGATACTAAATAGTACTTGTAATATGTGGTAAAGCGCGACAAATACCGTTTTATCCAAGACTTTTGTCGTATACAAAACAGACATCCACTCTTTTTTAGCTCTCTTGCAGGAGTTTACGCATCAATTCTTTACGCTCTCCCTCTGTACGGAAGGTTATTACAATTTTACCACTCCCCTTCTCATTGCCATTTACCTTGACTCCCCAACCTAGACGTTGCTCAAGTGCAGCCTGCATTTCTGCAACATAACCTATGTTGGCATGAGGATTCGCCTCGCTATCACTAGTATGTGATGCTGCCGCCTCTGTAACCTCTTCTAATTTTTCCTCCGAGACTTGCGTGAGCTCTCGTACAATCTCTTCACACTTACGCACAGAGAGTCCCTCGTCGAGTATCCGTTGCATAAGCTGGAGTTGAAGAACTGGATCATCCAAGCCTACGAGTGCTCTTGCGTGTCCCATGGATAGGGCTCGCGAACGAATATTATACTGTACCTCAACTGGTAGCTTCAACAGTCGCATATAATTCGAGATCGTTGCTCGATTTTTACCTACCCGTGGCGCAAGCTCCTCCTGCGAAAGGCGGCACTCCTCCAACAAGCGTTGAAAACTTAATGCGATTTCTATCGCATTGAGATCCGACCGTTGTATATTCTCCACAAGAGCCATCTCGATCATACCCTGATCGTCAGCTTCGCGAACATACGCTGGTATATTCACCAAACCTGCTCGCTTAGAAGCTCGAAAACGACGCTCTCCAGAAATTATTTGATAGCGGTTCTCACCTATCGATCGCAAAGTAATGGGCTGAATAATCCCAATTTTTGCAATGGAATCTGCCAACTCTTGCAACTCCTCCTCGCGGAATTCTGTTCGAGGTTGGAAGGGGTTTACTTCTATCTGGGTGAGGGGAATTTCTTTTACAGCCACTAACTGTTGCACCTCTGGAGCTTTTACACTCTGCACTACTGTAGCTGTACCAAACTCTGGTTCTTGATTACTAAGGTCGCCTCCCATCAGAGCGCCCAAGCCTCGACCTAACGCATTGGTTTTCTTCGACATCTAGAAAAGGTTACTGTACTGTTGCTTGCTCACTCGAATTCCGTTTGATAAGCTCGAGCGCCAAATTGGTGTAGCATACCGCTCCTAACGAAAGCGAATCGTACAGAATCACTGGTTTACCATGACTCGGTGCTTCACTCAATTTCACGTTGCGTACAATCATCGTCTCGAACACCATATCGGCAAAGTGCTTTCTAACCTCCTCTACTACTTGGTTCGAGAGCTTCGTACGCGAGTCGTACATCGTAAATAGGAAACCTTCTATCTTGATATTCGGGTTGAAGCGATCGCGCGTTATCTTTATCGTATTGAACAATTTCCCTAGACCATCAAGTGCAAAGAATTCGCACTGAACAGGGATTATTACAGAATCTGCAGCAGTGAGAGCATTTAAAGTAACTAAACCGAGGGAGGGAGAACAATCGATAAAAATATAATCGTACTCCGAACGGAGTGGCTCTATCAAACGTCTTAATATTGTCTCGCGAGCCTCTACATCTACAATCTCGAGTTCTGCACCGACCAATCCTACATGCGAGGGCAGGAGATCCATTTTGGGGATATCTGTATGCACTATCACATCGCGAGGTTCGGCTACTCCGATTATACACTCGTAGAGCCCTTGTATAGGGGTGCGACCTAATCCTATTCCAAGTCCCGTCGTCGAATTAGATTGCGGATCTGCATCTATCAACAAAACCCTTTGCCCCTCTAAAGCCAAACAGGCGGATAGGTTGATGGCTGTTGTCGTCTTCCCGACGCCTCCCTTCTGATTCGCTATAGGAATTACTTTTGCCATGGCTCGATTCTATTTTTCGCGAACTCCTTTCGCTTAAACCAATACCTCTATCTATTTTACTTGCACAAATATAGGAGATTCGCATTTTACTAATGCATTTTCTTGCATCCAACAAAAAAGCGTACTTGTTCATAACTCCTATTGCACACGTTCACATCTCTCTTTCTACTCTCTTTCCCTGTATATAACTTTCCATCCTAGAACGGCTAGTGGAGAAAGCTACGCTTCTAGAATGTCCTTTACATTAAATTGTAACGTGGCAGGGGTATAGAAAAAATTTCGTTCCACAGAGAAACAGATATGAAATGCTCTCTGCCGTACCAACGAGAGGAGTTTGCTTTGTTGATAGGCAACGGCTGTCCAAGTCCTATTCCGCTCCTTATCCACAATATTAAACTTTAAGTGTTCTTGCATACGCCCAAAGCTTCGAGCATAAGGATCTGGTGGAACATTGTAGAGAGCAAAGATCGGTGCTGGATTCCCAGGACCATACGGAGCAAACAAGTCTAGTTCTTGAAAGAAGGCAATGTTGAGATCAGGAAAGGCTAGCTCCATATCTATCTCGATCGTAGGACGCTCTATAGCACACAACATGGTACTAGCAACAACCTCCTCGAACCTCTCTCGGAAGAGTTCTATATTCTCTTTACACATAGTCAATCCGACAGCTTGCGTATGACCGCCATAACTATCCAAGAGCGAAGAGCACTGCGAAATAGCTTCGTAGATATCAAAATTCCGTACCGAGCGAGCCGAACCCGACACGATTCCGTCGCTCTCTGTCAATATCACAGTAGGACGGTAGTAAATATCCACCAAACGGCTTGCAACAATGCCAACTATCCCTTTATGCCAGTTCGGATTAAAAAGTACCGTCGATTTTCGCGTCTCCAGACCTACGTCACTCCTCATCATTTGTAGCGCTTCGTTGGTCATCTGACGGTCTATACCTTGCCGCTTGATATTGCTCGAGTTCACAATCTGTGCGTACAACTCTGCCGTTTCGGAGTCTGGTGAAGTGAAGAGTTCTACCGCTACACTCCCATTCATCATTCTACCAGCGGCATTAATGCGAGGTCCTAGACGAAAAACGATGTCTTGTACATCCACCTTACGTGTACCTATTCCTACTACTTGTTTCAAAGCTTTTATCCCTGGCGAGGGGTTCTCGTTCAGTCGCTTAAGACCATAGTACGCAAAGATCCTATTCTCGTCCATAATCTCAACGAGATCAGCCGCAATGCTTATGGCGAGGAGGTCTAGATGCTGAAGAAGATGATGGATCGGATATCCCATCCGTAACGACAAACCTTGTAGTAATTTAAAACCTACGCCAGCCCCCGATAGATACTTGCATGGATAGGAACAACCCGGCTGTTTCGGGTCAAGCACTGCACAGGCTCGCGGGATTGACTCTTCTGCAAAGTGATGATCACAGATTATGAAATCGACTCCCAAGCTATTCGCTAGCTCTATTTGCGGATACGCTTTAATTCCACAATCGAGTGCAATAACAAGGGAAAAACCATTCTCGAAAGCGTATTGCACTCCCTGTTCGGAGATACCATAGCCCTCGCCATAACGTTCTGGAATGTAAATTCCTAGATCCACCCCTAATTGTCCTAAAAATATATAGACGAGCGAAACGGCCGTTGTCCCATCCACATCATAGTCGCCATAAACTAAAACTCTCTCTTCTTGCTCAATGGCGCGCTGCAATCTCGATACTGCCACATCCATATTCTTCATCAGAAACGGATCGTGTATATCTGCCAAACTGGGACACAAAAAACGCTTTAACTTTTCTTGTGTATCGATGCCCTGCTCAAAAAGGAGCTTAATCCCCTTTTCAGAGAGGTGGTGTATTTCTGCAAGACGTGAGAGTTCTTCAGTATCGAAGTCTAACGACTTTAACTTCCAGATCTTATTCATTGCGGGAGTACTCCTCCTCTACCTCTTACATATGAAAAATCAAAGTGGTTTGCAAAATGCTTCAATAATGCCTCCTGCACTAACAAAGATTCAAGTGGAGCATACATTTCCTGTTGTATAGAAGTCACGCCTCGATCCGTGAAGCCGCAGGGGTTTATCTTCTCAAAATAGCTCAAATCGGTTTGGATATTAAGAGCAATTCCATGCGTGGTAATACCATGACTTATATGAATCCCCAATGCACAGATTTTACGCAAGGGACGCATCCTTGTTTGCCGCAACCAGACTCCTGGAGCATCGGACAAGATCTGTCCTACTATACGGAATTCCGAAAGTGTATCAAGCACCACGTTTTGTAATTTCTCGACATAGCATTTCGCTCCTATATGCAAACTAGGGAGATGCACTACGAGATAAACTACGAGCTGACCTGGTCCGTGGTAAGTAATATCGCCTCCTCTATCTGAACGAAATAACGTAGGTACACCATCCCTCCCAGCTGCGACAAGTAGGTTTGCAGTATCACCATTCCTTCCTATGGTATAAACGGGTGCATGCTCGCCGATAAAGAGAAAACCCGAGGGGATATTTACTCCATCATTTATTTGCGAATTTACTATATCGTATGCCTCTTGCTGCTCTTGCATAGCTAAAAGATAGTCTGTAGCTAAGCGTCGCAGAAAAATTTTCATTCTCTACCTACTCTCTTTTATTTCTATGGAGTCCGCAGGCGGTAAGAGCCTTCTCTGCATGGAACGAAGAACGAACTAGCGGACCTGCCTCTACATAGCGAAATCCTATAGTTCGCGCTTTCTCAGCCAAAAGATCGAATACTTCTGGACGAATATATTCTTGTACCGGAATATGTTTTTTAGTGGGTTGTAAATATTGTCCTAGGGTAAGCACCTGACAACCGACATTGAAAAGATCGTACATCGTAGCATAAATCTCCTCTTGTGTTTCACCTAACCCGAGCATCATACCTGATTTACAAATTGTACCGCTTGATGCTATACGAGAGAGTACACCAAGAGAGTAGCGATATTGTGCGCGCGAACGGACAGAAGGTGTAATTCGCTCCACCGTTTCAATATTGTGTGCAACTATCTCAGGCTTCACTGCAAGAACCGCTTCTAAAGCACCATTCTTCTCCAAAAAATCGGGGAGAAGTGCCTCTATTGTTGTATCTGGGTTAAGCTCACGTATTTTCTCCACCACGCGAACCCAATGTTGTGCTCCTCCATCTGGTAGATCATCGCGATCAACTGAGGTTAATACAACATGCTTTAACGAGAGGATTCGTACTGATTGCGCAACTTTCGTTGGTTCATTAATATCTGGTAGAGGAGGCTTGCCCGTGGGAGTTGCACAAAATTTACAATTCCGCGTACAAGTATTACCCAACAATAAAAAGGTTGCCGTACCCGCCTTCCAACATTCACCTTGATTAGGACACCTCCCACTTGAACAGATCGTATGCAATCCTCGATCTCCTAACGTAGATCCTACGTCAGTATACGTCGCACCTCCTCCTAACTGAATCTTCAGCCAAGAGGGTTTGCGGAGAGGCGAGGAGGTACTATCGGACATGCCAATGCTATACTATCTTTGCTCTCTACTGGTTCTGACTAGCCCAAGTATCCTTCAATGTTGCAGTACGATTAAATACAAGTTTCGTTCCACGACTATCTGGGTCGATCGCGAAGTACCCCAGACGTTCGAACTGGAACTTATCGCCCAAAACAGCATCGCCAAGGGCTGGCTCCAAATAGCCTGTTACTACAGACAACGAATCGGGATTAAGATTATCCTTCCACGAACCTCCCTCGGGATATTCATTGGGATCGATCGTCTTAAAGAGTCTATCAAAAAGACGAACCTCGGCCTCTACAGCATGCTGCGCACTTACCCAATGTATCGTACTTTTAACCTTACGACCATCTGGTGAATTGCCCCCACGCGAGGCTGGATCGTACGAACAACGGAGCTCCACTACATTACCCTGAGCATCATGCACCACCTCCTCACAACGAATGAAGTAGGCATAACGTAGTCGAACTTCAACTCCAGGAGAAAGTCTAAAGAATTTCTTCGGCGGATTTTCCATAAAATCGCCACGTTCGATATAAAGTTCACGTGAAAAGGGTACTTGTCGCACCCCTGCCGCCTCGTCCTCAGGATTATTGATGGCATCCAACCATTCCACTTTGCCCTCTTCGTAATTCGTTATTGTCACCTTAAGCGGCTCTAAGACACCCATACGACGCAGAGCTCGTTTATTGAGATCCTCGCGGAGATAAAATTCGAGCAGCGAAATATCTATCACGTTATCGCGCTTAGCTACTCCGACTGCTTCTGCAAAATTGCGAACTGCTTCGGGAGTATAACCTCGACGCCGTAAGCCACAGATAGTTGGCATACGCGGATCATCCCAACCCTTTACTACACCCGTTTCTACCAATTCTAGCAAACGACGCTTGCTCATCACTGTATAAGTGAGATTGAGACGGGCGAATTCGTATTGATGCGATGGGTATATATTCAATGCCTGAATGAACCAGTCGTATAACGGACGATGAACATCAAATTCAAGCGTACATATTGAATGCGTAATTTTTTCTATCGAATCGCTCTGACCATGTGCATAGTCGTACATAGGATAAATGCACCACTTAGTGCCCGTTCGATGGTGTGCAACATGCAAGATTCGGTAAAGGATCGGGTCTCGAAACAACATATTGGGATGTGCCATATCTATTTTAGCACGCACTACCTTGGTGCCATCGGCGAACTCGCCTGAACGCATGCGCTCTAACAAATCTAGGTTTTCTTCTGGTGTCCGATTACGCCAAGGACTGTCTTTACCTGGCGTCGTAACTGTACCGCGATTCGTACGGATCTCCTCCTGCGTTTGATCGTCCACGTAGGCAAGCCCCCTTTTCATGAGTTCGATGCACCACTCATAGAGCTGATCAAAATAATCCGAAGCGTAGCGCTCACACGCCCACTCAAAACCTAACCAGCGGATATCCTCTTTTATCGAATCTACGTAGAGCGTCTCCTCTTTCGTAGGATTGGTATCATCAAATCGGAGATTCGTTGCGCCACCATAACGCTTAGCGAGACCAAAATTAATACAGATAGACTTCGCGTGTCCGATATGCAAAAAACCATTCGGCTCTGGAGGAAAACGCGTAAGAACTCGACCGCCATGAGTCTGTTGAGCCAAGTCTTTTTCTATAATCTCTTCTAAGAAATTTTTGGCGCGTGTCTCTGTCGCCTGTGAGTGTTCGCTTGCCATCGGCATCTTCATTTGATTAAACAAAGATAGGTACATTGTAGAACTCGATGGAACGCGATCTAATGTATCGCAACGATTTTTTTGCCGCATTTTACTAAGACTACCACTTAGCTAAATCTTGCATTTTTTTTAAAGAGTACTCCCATCATTATCTTTCAACACCCTCGCGCCGCAACCTGTCGGTTTGCGACTGCACATTTTTAATAACGCCGCTAGGATTACAGTTCCCCCGTTGGGCGTGCGATATCACGACAATTGTATTATAATTTTTCAATGCTTGTCCGCGAGTATGCCGTCTGCCAAGACAGGGCTAAGAGTTTTCTTATTTTTGTAAAAACGCATCCTGA
>CBDEMG010000039.1:0-25655 GCA_965240855.1 uncultured Bacteroidia bacterium
CTAGAGCCCACCAGACATAGCGCTCAGCTGTCCGAAATCGTTGCCCCACAATTTTCGGAACAAATGCCAAGAGAAACCCACTCTCGTCCACAAACGGTAGGCGCAAAGCTAATGCTGCCATTAACTTCCCATGCAAAGACAAACTATCCAACTTCCCAGTTTCGGCCTTATTGGTAAGCAAGGAACGCAAAACCTCTTCCACAGCCTCGTCCTTACGCGAAAGCTCGCCCAAACGGAAAGCCAAAACTCCAGCACGGATCGGCAAACTACGTATTGTGACCGCTTTACGTCCCTTGAAGGGAGCTTCCTTGACAACCTTGTATTCTGGAAGTGGCTTCGATTTCCAGCCACCAAAATATTTTTCTACAAGTTTCTTCGCTTGCTCTACCTCAAAATTGCCCGAGAGCACTAACATCATATTATTGGGCACATAGTAGGTATCGAAAAACGACTTCATCTGTGTAAGCGACGGGCGTTTCAAATGTTCTAATTTGCCTATTAGAGGACGCGAACCATAGGGATGTGTCGGATAAAAAGCAGCCATAAATTGATCGAGTGCTCGCGATCCAATATTATCAACTCCCGCATTCTGCTCTTCGTATACAACCTCGAGCTCTGCTTGGAAACCTCGGAAGACGGGGCGTTCAAACCGATGTGAATAAAGCGACATCCACTTCTCCATCTCACTCGCAGGAAATGCATTGAAGTATACCGTGGCATCCCAAGAGGTTGCTGCATTCATTCCTTGCCCCCCCGCCTGCTTTACCAATTTATCAAACTCATTGACTATTACGTATTGCGAGGCTGCAACAGACTCTTCATTTATCGCGCGTTGCAAACTATCTATTTGCTTCTTATCAGTTGCTTGAGCTAGTTGATCATAGAGTTCAAAGATCTTGTCTATATGTGGTTTCTCTGCTTCCCAATTCGCTGTCCCTAATGACTCTGTCCCCTTAAAGAGCATATGTTCTTGATAGTGCGCAAGTCCTGTTACATCGTAGGACTCATGTTTAGCACCCACATTTACCACCAATCCACCAAAAACCTTATCGCTACTGGCAACGGGATCGAGAAGTACACGCATCCCATTCGCAAGCGTATACTGCACTGGCATTTGTACCTGTTGTGCCATCAAACTCTCCACCATAACGATTAATACTAATATACCTACAACTCGTCTCATATTTTCGCCCTTTTCTTACATTCTATTCACAAATTTAACAGAAACAATATCGATCCATATCAACGGACACTTGACCAACATCCCCTACTCCTCCACCAGCTCTTTCCACTCGCCAATAATATTCATACTCCTGTATTGCAAGCACTTTTAGCAAACTAAACGGATTATAGACATTAGCACCATACCGAGTAAAACAATAACCGTCGTATTTTTTCTTTAGTGTTGCTCTAATCTGCACCACAGAGCTCTTTTTTGCTCTGGCTAGAGCGTCTATTTCTGGCATAAAATAGTCTGATAGTTCCTGCTCCGTAAAGCCGCATATTGCAGCGTAATCATCCACAAGGGTAATATCCATCAGGTTGTTCAGCCCGCTAAAGAGCGTGAGTTTACTAAACTTTGTAATCCCCGTAAGGAGTGCAAAATGGATATACTGGTCGCACTGCTTGATGACCTCGTAAAAAGCCTTAAGCTGCGCACGATGGGCTTCGTTCAGCTCCGTGTTGTTTACGGTTTCTAGTAACGGTTTATCGTATTCATCGACGAGTATTACTACTTTTTTTTCACTCTTTTGGTTGAGTGCAACAATCTGGTCGATAAAACGATCATCGGGGGCGGTTCGCTTCTTTTCTACTCCATAACGCGCCTCTAATATCTCTAATTGTTGGTTAAGGCACTCAACGAGGGAGTCCTTGGTTATGTAGTTTTTTGCATTCAGATCGAAGTAGAGAACAGGATACGTACCCCAAGCTTCTCGCTTTTGTTGCTCTGCTAATTTCTCCTCTACTTGTGCAATATGTAGCCCCTCGAAGTGCTCCTTCTTCCCTTCAAAGTATGCGCGGAGAGTAGAGAGGAAGAGGCTCTTACCAAAACGCTGTGGGCGACTAAGAAATACATACTTGAAGCGACCTATCAGGGAGGCGATATAGTGGGTTTTATCTACATAAAGAGCATTTCGTTGACGAATATCTTCGAACGTTTGAATTCCTATCGGAAACATACGTAAAGTTTCCATAACTTTGTTCTTAGGTTGTACACGAAGATAAGAAATACTAAACTCGCAACACAATAATTCTACGGCTTGCGCTTCATTGTAATTACTTTGACTTCGTTGCCTCCACTTCGTAGCGTCTATCGATATACCGCTCTGCAAGTTCTATATCATGCGTTGCATACAAGACAAGACGAGACTGCTTATGCGCCAAAAAGCTCAGTAGCTGTACTATCTCCTGTCGCGCCACATAGTCCAAAAAAGCGGTAGGCTCATCCAAAAGGAGTACAGGAGTTTCCTGCACCAGGACGAAGGCAATACTTGCACGCTGCCGTTGCCCATCACTCAATTCTGCCATTATCTTCGTCTCAAAACCAGAGAGCCCAACCTCGCAAAGTGCTCGTTCTACCATCTCATGGTCGTGTTGCGTACGAGGTGCAAACCACCCCAAATGTTTAAAACGACCTAGGGCGACAAATTCGGATACTGTAGTATACTCAGCAAATAAAAGATGTGAAGGCAAAAAGGCTACATAGTGCTTGGAATGCTCGTCTTCTGAGAGGAGACAATGCTCATTTCCTTCCTGTAAAAGGATTTTGCCAGATAAAGGTTTTAATCCTCCAGCTAAGGTTCGTAGCAATGTACTTTTTCCCGAACCATTACGTCCAGTAAGAGCCACTAATTCGCCTACCGAAAAACTAAAATTTAAGTTCTCCAAAATAGGGCGCTGGGGCGAGTAGCCGACCGAGAGATGGATGCCTTCAACTCTGAGAGCCATTGTATTTATGCCTAGCCAGTAACAATTGTAGTATTACTGGGAAACTTAGCAAAGCCGCAAACGCATTGAGTGGTAACATTTGAATGGAAGCAAATAGTTGCGCGATAATATCTACGAAGAGAAGTGCTACCATCCCGACCAAAGAGGTTGCTATGAGCAAAGAGGCTAGGTTCGAAGTATGAAAAAGTCGTCTAGCAATTTGAGGTACTGCTATGCCTACAAAACCTATCGCTCCACAAAATGCCGTAGTTGTGCCTGAGAGTAAGGCTGTAGCCAAAAATAATACTACATACACCGAACGAGAGGACAGCCCTAAATAGCTAGCCTGTTCAACCCCTAGTTGTAACAAATTGAGAGGGCGTATAGCAAGGAGGGTTAGGATAACTCCTAATAATATAGCCAAAAACAATACCCAGAGCGAAGCTCCTGATACGTTCGATACACTCCCCATCGTCCAAAGTACAAAATACTTTAAAAGACGTTCATCGCTACTATATTGCAATATACTTACGAAACCATAGACTGCAGCACTTAACATAACCCCCAAGACTAGGATGGTATTTGGCGCTCTAAGTCGTATGGTAGCTAGAAGCATCACTATTAGCATTACAAGAGCTCCAAGAATAGCCGCTCCCGCTACAGAGAGTACGGAATTGAGTACTACTGCGCCTCCGAGTATAATAGCGAGTGCAGCGCCCAAAGTAGCTCCCGAACTTATTCCTAAGACAAACGGATCGGCCAATGGGTTACGAAAGAGCGTTTGCATCAACAAGCCACTTACAGGAAGCGCTATACCTACCAAAAGTGCGGTACACAATTTGGGCAAACGAAATGCGAAGACGATTTGGTGTACAGCTTCCGAAGGAGGTGAGACAAAGAGAGTACGCAAGATGTCCAAACTCGGAATCCGCGCAGAACCAAGAAAGAGATCTAACCCCGCAAAAAGTAACAATAAAAATAACAAGATATAGAACCAATACGAACGAAATAACTCTGGCATTCGGACCGATTCTTGCACTGTTACAGTGCTAAATTACCCGTGGTGTGGGATTGCGGAAAGTATGAAGCTGACATTGATCGATACTATAAGTGTAATGTAGCCCGTCTGGCAAATGGGGTGCGGCGATCCCCTCGCGAAAAAATTGGTTTCCTACGAACACTCGCGCCTCATCCCAAAGACCAAGTTTGAGAAAATTATTGAGAATCAATGCCCCTCCCTCTACAATCAACGAAGTAATATTTCTCTTTTTCAACTCTGCAAGTAGGACGCCTTCAATACCCTTCATATAATCCACCAACACAAGCTCCGTATTGGGGAGATTGTTAAAGGTAGTCTCACGGTTAGAAGCCGACAGATTATTACCTGCTATAACCAGAGTAGATGCTGCCCCGTCAAACAAATGCAAGGTCTCTGGTAGGCTCAAGGTTCGATCCATAATCACACGTAGTGGATTCCTACCACTCCAAAGACGAACTGTAAGTTCAGGGTTATCACGCAAGGCAGTGTTCGTCCCTACCAAAACCGCCATCTCTTCGCTACGCCACTTATGAACCAGTACCTGACACTTGTGGTTCGTAATCCACGGATGAGGCTCCTCCTTACTACGCTTTGTATCTATAAAACCATCAAGGGTTTGAGCCCACTTAAGAATGATGTAAGGACGTTTCTTGTCATGAAAGGTAAAAAACCTACGATTAAGCTCTCTTGCTTGCTCCTCCAAGACTCCAACTTCAACCTCCTTACCCGCTTTCTGCAATGCCTCAATACTACTCCCGTGTACCTGAGGATTGGGATCTAACGTTGCTATCACAACTCTACGAATAGGGCGTTGTGTAATAGCTTCGCAACAAGGAGGAGTCTTACCTACATGCGTACAGGGTTCGAGTGTGGTATAAAGAGTCGCATCAGTAAGATCTACTTGGTTATTATCTGCTTGCAAAAAGGCCATTATCTCAGCATGCGCACCTCCATACTGCGCATGATACCCCTCAGCTACGATACGATTCTCGCGCACCAAAACAGCCCCCACCATGGGGTTGGGGGCCACACTACCCAGACCATTGCGCGCAATTTCAATGGCGCGACCCATAAAAATCTCATCCAACTCGCGTTGCAAGCTATCGTTTTCCATATTGCACTACCTTTGTACAAAGATAACAGAAAGTGATTACTCGCTTGGCTCTCCTACACCACCTTAAAGACTCTTTATATCAGAACGTTCCTGCGGAAGAGGTAGAGAGTCTTTACAGGCTCATAGCCGAGTATATCTACCACCAACCTTTTCACAAGCTCTATATGCAGTCAGAGCTCTTGGTATCAGAGCAAGAACAAAGGACTGTAGAACGGATTCTGTGTGAGCTTCGTATTCAAAAACCCATACAATATATTCTTGGTCAAGGATACTTTTATAATCGCCCCTTTTTTGTTTCTCCCGATACACTAATACCTCGCCCAGAGACCGAAGAACTCTGTTCACGTCTCTTAGCACAACTTCCAGCCAAACCTTTAAAAGGGATCGACCTCTGTACAGGGAGTGGATGTATTGCTATCACACTCATGCTAGAGCATCCCAAACTCTCTATGGATGCCCTTGAGATCTGTGAAGGTGCAATAGCTATAGCACAAAAAAACGCGAAACATTGGCAAGTCGCTGTAAATTTCATTTGCGCAGATCTTTATTCTTGGCAAGGCGAAAATTGCTCGCACTACGATTTCATTGTAGCTAACCCTCCCTACATTCCAGAACACGAACGAGAAGAACTCCCCTTACGCGTTGCCAACTACGAACCACACACAGCACTCTTTGTGCCAGATACCGCTCCACTCCTCCCCTATCAACGTATTGCCTATCTCGCCTCTAAACTACTCTCACCTAGTGCAATACTCGCGTGCGAGGTACACGAACGACTTGCTAACGAAACAGTAGCAATCTTTACTCATGCGGGTTTTCTATATGTTAGAATAGAGAACGACTTGTTTGGTAAACCGCGTTTCCTCTTTGCTCAAAAACCGTAAATACTATGACGCCAACAGAAATCGATAAACTCCTAACTTGGGCTCAAATACTGTGTGCGAGACGCGAGTACTCTATATACTCAATTACCCAAAAAATCTATGAACGCGGAGCAGATCGAAGGGAGTGCGAACAAATTGTAGAACGATTGCTAGACGAACATTTTATCGACGAACTACGCCTAGCAAAAGCCTTTGTACACGATAAATTCTACCTCGAGGGCTGGGGTAGAATCAAAATAAGTTACAAACTAGCAACATACCATAGACTCTCACAACAGACTATTACCCAAGCTCTTCAACAGCTTCTTCCCGAAGAAGAGCTTGCGATGTTAGAGGAACTGCTCCGAACGAAAATCTCAACAAGGACTTCTCTTACAACAGAACTCCGTACAAAACTTTTTCGTTTTGCCGAACAGCGAGGTTTTACGCACTCACAAATCTACGACGTACTCCATCGTTTAGAGACAACCTAATAAAGAATCGTACATACCCATGGAAACAATCGTATCTCCCTCCCTACTTTCTGCTAATTTCTTACAGCTCGAACGCGAGCTCGAACTCCTCGACCAAAGTGCTGCACAGTGGCTACACTTAGATGTAATGGATGGAGTTTTTGTCCCCAATATATCCTTCGGATTTCCTGTTCTAGAGCAAATTGCAAAGCACACCTCTCTCCGCTTGGATGCTCACCTTATGATTATAGACCCCGACCGTTATCTCAAACGCTTTGTCGATCTCGGGTTGTACATCCTCACTGTGCACTACGAGGCTTGCACGCACCTACACCGCACCCTCTCGCAGATCCGAGAACTCGGGGCACTTGCAGGAGTAGCTCTCAACCCCCATACGCCCGTCTCTTTGCTCGAGAGTATACTCCCTTATACAGACCTTGTACTTATTATGAGTGTAAATCCTGGGTTTGGTGGACAATCTTTCATACCCAATACATACGATAAAATTCGAGCACTACGATTAATGGCAGACCGCCTCAATCCGGCATTAATCATCGAAGTAGATGGAGGGGTGAACATACAAAATGCCCCAAAACTTACCCTTGCAGGCGCAAACGCACTCGTGGCAGGGAATGCTATCTTCAAATCTCCGAATCCGCTGCAAACCATAGCGGTGTTAAGAGGCGAAAATCTCCCTAACGCGAATTGATTATTTTACACATCTCTTTGATTAATATACAATTAGTACATTTGTAGGTGGAAAACGACTATGAATCATGTTTACTCGAAATAGTATTTTGTATTTGTTGCTCGGTCTTTTCATCGGAATAACAGCCTTCCTCTCCTCTTGCAAGGAAGATACTCGCAATTACGAGGCCGAGATTGTCTCAATCCATTTCATGAAACGCGTGAGCCACGATACAGTGCTCGTGGTCTCCGATACGATCAAGCCACAAAGTACTACCGTGGTGGCAGAGCTGGGGTACAACGCAAATCTACAACAACTCATCCCCGTCTTCACTCTCTCGCATGGCGCTAAAGCCAACTATACTTCGGGGACTGCATACAATTGTTCGGATAAGTTCTCTATTACCGTTACATCGGAGAATGAACGCAATCAACGTACCTACAAATTCATGCTCAGCAAAGCAGAGCCACCACCTACAGTTCCCGATCCAGGCGATCAACGTAATGCCGAAGCTTGGCTTAACGATTTCAAACTCGAGGGACTGAGCAATGTTGAGTACGAAGTGCGAGGAACGCGAATCAAAGCTCTTGTACCAGAGGGTACGGATATTACTGCACTCAAGCCATCTTTTACACTCTCCGAGAAAGCGACCTCCGATTTTGTACTCGGCGAGACTTTCGATTTTACCGAACCACTCTACATCCGTGTCACGAGCGAAGATCTATCGACGACTAATACTTTCCGTATCTCCGTACGGGTAAAAACACCTCCCCTACACGAAGACGCACAAATTACCGCCTTCCGCTTCGCTGGTACGCAAACCGAGGCAGAGATTGACGGATCGCATATCTATGCTGAAGCAGCTCGGGGCTCTGATATAACAGGGTTAGTCCCCATCATTAAAGTTAGTAAAGGGGCAAAACTTTCTATTGCAAGAGGAGAACCTATCGATTTTTCTCAACCAGTAAAAATAGAAGTAACCTCGGAGGACGGTGCGGCGAAGAGCGTATACATCGTACATACCTCTGTAAAGAAGAACTCCGAGGCAAAACTCCTTCGTTTCTCGCTTGCTCCACTCGGCGAACCTACCCATATGGATGCGCGTCGCATCGTATACCAAGTATTGAATTCGGTGGATCGCACCAAACTCATCCCTATATTTGAGCTCTCGCCTGGAGCTACAGCCGATATCCCACTTGGGAAAATCCTCAATTTTAAAGACGAGAGCACACAAGAAATGGTCGTAACTTCCGAGGATGGCTATAGCACGCGCGTCTACGAAATAATAGTCGAGGGCTCAGATCCTCCAGCCGAAAAAGGAACGATAGTATCGTTCAATCTCGATTGTCTAGGAGCCGAGACCAAAGAAATCGCTGGTACCAATATTACGTGTACTGTACCTGAGGGTACCGATGTAACGAACCTTGTGGCGACCTTCACTTTTGCCAAAATTGTAGCTTGGAGCGGTGGTTCAGCTTGGCTCGGAAAAGAAGTGGGAGCAAAGGAAGTGAAATCTGGCGTCACAGCACTAGACTACACCAATCCTGTAAAATTGTATATATACAACACATTATGGGGTGTGCGACACTACCAATGCGAATACACAGTTCGAGTAATCGAGGCTCAGAGTGGAATCAATATCACGAACGTTAACAAACTCTCTTTTGAAGGTATTACGACGCGTATCTTGCGACAAAAGAATGTCTTCTATGTTTCTGTAGGAAAAGAGGTTGATATCAAAACACTTAAACCAGTTCTCACCCTCTCAGAGGGGGCTACTGCCACTCTCGAAAATGGGAAAGCATACGATTTCTCCTCCCCCGTAGATTTTACCGTAACAGCTAAGGATGGGAAAACTACAGCAAAATATCGCATCATTGTACAACAACGCACAAACGACCAAGCCGAACTCACCGAACTCAAAATTGATGAGCTAACAGGCAAAACACCAATGCAATCTGGATCTACATTTACTTTTTTTGCAGGAGCCGATGTCGATATAAAAAAACTTACTGTTCGTTTTAAGCTCTCCGACGGCGCTACCTCCAATCTCGCTCCGGGCTCCGTAATCGACTGTACGAAACCTGTTCGCATTGCTGTAACCTCGCAGGATAAGAGTATTACGCGCACCTATACTCTTGTTGTTGATCAACGCTTGAATTACGAAGCCGATATCTTATCTTTCGGTTTCGATGAGCTCTCTTCTCCGTGCAAAATCGATGGATTAAAGATCTCCTTCCCTGCCAAAGGCCTTAAACTTAATGCACTTACTCCGCGCTATACTATCTCGGCTGGAGCAACCTGCACACTAGCACAAGGTATGCCTGCAGACTTCTCAAACCCCGTTCGTATAGTAGTAAAAAGCGAGGACGGTTTTACATCAAAGACCTATACCGTAACGCCGCAACTGCCAGGAATTATGTTCAACTTCGAAAAGTGGAGCAATACTCTCGGCTACGACAACCCAAATGGTAGCTGGACTAGTAGCAATGTGGGACTGAAAGTATCTAAAAATACAACGGGGATTCCTAAAGAGTTTTCCATACAACGCACCACAGACGCACATAGTGGTAGCTCTGCTGCTCTCATCAAAACGGTCGCAATGGGCGGAATTACAGGCAAGCCACTCGCCTCGGGGGCGTTATTCCTAGGCACATTTGATGCGAGCAATATTATTAGCGATCCACTCTCTGGACCACGTTTCGGTGTACAATGGGGAAATGTTACGCCCTCTACATTTACGGGGTGGTACAAATATATTCCGGGCGAAACGATGATCAATGGATCGGGTATCGATGAATTCGATTTGTATGCTATTGTTTTCTATGGCGATGTACTCACCACGCGAGATGTATTAACGAGTGAGCGGATTCTTTATAGAGCAAAAATATCGGATCTGAGTCCCAAGAGTGAATATACCTACTTTGAAATACCATTCGAAAAATTGGGAGAAGCGCCAAGTGGGGTGGTTCTGCGATATACGGTAGTAGCCACATCAAGCCGGGAAGGCGATATATTCCGTGGCGCAATCGGTAGCTCTCTGTATATAGACGATCTCGAAATCTCATATAAATAGTTTCCATGTCGTACCGCACACAAATCGTATCAATACTATTCGGTCTCTTCTTCGTTTTTCCTCTCTGGGGCACGGCAAGTAATATACCAACGTATTCACGAGCTCAATTGCTACAAACCGACTCGGTTGTGCAACCCAATACTTTCCCCGATTCTATTATACACCCCACAGAATCGAAAAGTATACTACAGCGCACTTGGGCTCTCTCTAAACGTATTGTAAACAATGGATTTTTCAAAGTGGGCGTCAATGTTGGTGCTACCTCTCCATTTCGTCTTCCAGAGGGAGCTCGTATCCAGTCGTTTGCACCTATTTTTGCACCTATTATATCCTTTAGTCGTGGCATAGATTTCAATAAGTGGGTAGGACTCTCTATAGGAGCACAATTCGAATACAAGGGGATGACCACTCGCGCTCATGTGCACGACTACTATACCGAGGTTACAAAGGAGCTTGAGGGTAGCGTAGCACGTTTTCGCGGGACTTTTACAGGTAGTATCACAACCCAAGTTACTATTTCGTACGCAACACTCCCCGTACTCTTCTGTTTTCACTTCACCCCGCGCTATACGTTAAAATTGGGCGGCTATGCCTCCTACGTACTCTCGCATTCGTTCACTGGTTCGGTGGAAAATGGCTACGTTTGGACACAACCAGCCTCGTCTGAAGAATCGAGCGATAAGATTATGCTCGAACACGAAGAGTACTCCTTCTCTAAAAACATGCGTAAGTGGGATACGGGAATCGATCTCCGAGGCGAACATCGCATTACCGAACGGAGTTTTATCGAGTTCGGAGCCACTTTAGGAATGCTCTCTATCTTCGAAAAGGGATTTACTGGAATTTCGTACTCCATGCAAAACATCTATATCAATCTTGGGGTAGGGTACAACTTCCCCATTTTCTCCAAGTAAGGTTATCTGTGTACAATAATACAGGGTCTTTCCTCTTAATCGCCATTACGTCTCCCAAGCCTATAGCTAACGAGCACAGACTAATACTCGAGCTATTGGCTAATGGCTTCGACTTTGTACATATTCGCAAACCCACCTCTACATACGAAGAGCTTCGTACCTACCTACTCCCTTTCATACAAGCTGGGGTAGGCAGTAAACTTATCCTCCATTCGCACTATAGCCTCCTCTCGCAATTCGAACTTGGCGGGATTCATCTTACCGAGAGTGCAAAAAAAAATACAGCGCTCTATTCCTTGCCCTATCTACACTCCCTTGCTATTCACAACCTAGCGGAACTCTCATCGCCCACACTCTCTCAGTTTGCGTATTCTATAGTAAGTCCAATCTTTGCAAGCATCTCCAAAGAGGGATATATACCACCATTTAGCCTCTCGCAATTTCGCGAAGCTGTAAAGACTAGCACATCCCCTGTTGTAGCGCTGGGAGGTATAACCTTAAAACATATTCCACAACTTCGTAGCATGGGGTGTCAAGGTGCAGCTTTTTTGGGTTATCTTTGGCAAGTCAATTATTCACATAAACTTGCGCAGATAGCAAAACATCTACGAGAGAAAGCCAATGAGTGAACGACCTTATGCTTTAGCTATTTCAGGCTTTGATCCTACTGGGGGAGCTGGAGTACTAGCCGATATCAAGACTATGGAAGCCCTTGGCGTTCAAGGACTTGCTGCACTTACAGCACGCACAATACAGACCGAGAAAGCTTTTATAGACTGCCAATGGGAACGAATCTCACGTATAGTGGAGACGATAAAAGAGCTTACAGGCAGCTACGAAATCCGTGCTATAAAAATTGGGATTATGCCCTCTGCCGTCCCACTGATGCGACTCATACGCTACCTTCACGAGAGGCTACCCAACACCCCATTGGTTATCGATCCCGTTATGCACCCTTCGAGTTCGGACTACACCTTTCTAGGAAACTTAACCATGAACCTCCTCCGCATCCTTCATCCTATTGATCTTCTTACTCCCAATAGTATCGAATATGCTACGCTTATTGCGCCCCTTTTTCATAAAGACGAATACCCCATCTGCTCAAATATTCTGGTAACAGGAGGCCACGATGTATACAATACACACGAGATAAAAGACGTCCTCTATACTCCTAATGGACAATATCAATTTACTACACAACGAGTCGAAGGTTCCAAACATGGCACGGGGTGTATATATTCCTCGGCCGTTGCTGCAAATCTAGCACTCGGAAAATCGCTACTGGAGAGTTGCAAACTTGCACAGCAGTATGTCGTACGCTATATAGCCTCCTCGCCAAATCTACTCGGACATCACTTCTAGTATAGATAAGCTCTTTTCAACGTTTTACTAGAGATTGAATACATATCTTTTGGGCAATACTTCGCATGGAAACGATCGGATTTATGTATATTTGTACGAGTGCGCGGTCAGTGATGGCTCAAATATTCTTTCGTTAGGATGTGGTTGTTTTTAGCCCTACTTAAAGGACTTCTTGTTGGGGTGTGCGCCTCTATCCCCCTCGGTCCTGTGGGAGTAGTCTGTGTTCAACAGACCGTAAATCGAGGACGCTTTGTGGGCTTTGCTAGTGGCTATGGAGCCG
Organism: uncultured Bacteroidia bacterium; assembly: GCA_965240855.1. Taxonomy (GTDB): domain Bacteria; phylum Bacteroidota; class Bacteroidia; order Bacteroidales; family CAJPTX01; genus Bacteroides_D. Next base: position 12,738 of record CBDEMG010000039.1, read on the forward strand.
CACTAGCTGATACGCTTTTTGCAACTATCGCATACCTTAGCCTCTCTGTAATTCTCGATTTTATCGAAACTCATCGCCAGATCATTCAAGTCGTAGGCGGAATAATTCTCATTGCACTCGGAATCGGGACTTTTGTACGCAATGCCGTAAAACAGTTCCGAAAGGATCAAAAACGGCGTAACAACTACGCACAGAATTTCGTCTACATCTTCCTTCTTACACTAACCAACCCCCTCTCAATCTTCATATTTCTTACACTTTTCGCGGCTTTTGGAGTTCGTGAACCGAGTGCTGGTAAATGGAGTATCATACCCACACTTCTGGGGGTACATCTAGGTGCAGCACTCTGGTGGTATCTCCTTACATACCTAGTGAGTCGTTTCCAATCCTTCTTCCGCCTCCGTCAGGTTTGGTGGTTTAATAAAATTGCGGGCGTAGTTATTATCCTGCTCGGTCTTCTTACAGCACTCTATCCCTTCCTCTTTCCTGGAACGAAATAAATTTTCTGCCTCGACATTTTTTTTCATGAAAAGTTTCATCACCAACGCCCTTCGTAACGAACCACCCTACGTTCCCCTTTTGCTCGTAGGCGGCTTTTTGCACATTTTTTTTGCACTGAGTTGCATCGCAAGTAGCGAACTAGTAGTTACCCCCATTCTCGCGCTCGGAATAGCATTACTCTTCTTTATCTCTTTCCTCATCAATACAGACAAACCCCTCTCGAGGCTACAAAAAGAGATACTCGGCTACTTGCTTGGGATCGTACAAATCGTCTATATCCTTCTTAGCGAGAATGAGGATCAACCTCTTATTATTGCACATTTCTATCCTTTCTTTCTTCGCATTTTTGACGAACGTCGCTGGCTCGCAGGTTCCATTATCTACGGGGTGATATACATCTCTCTCCTACTAGTGAATGGCGAATATCTTTCGTACGGTTCGTTTGATTACTCTATGCGGAGTCTGCTCATTCTTATCTACATTCTCAACATTTTTTTGATTATCTATTTTGGGAAGCAGATCCTAAATTCTACTCGCGAGCGCGATGCACAACTCGCCAAGGCAAATCTTGGCAATAAGCGACTGATCGAGCTCTTTGGGAGTATGGTAATGATCGCACGCGATACTACTGAGAATCTATCTGTAATAATCAAAGATCTCGAAAATGGTGCGTTTATTGACGAGAAGTATACAAAAAGTCTCCGCGCTTGTGCTATGAGCCTAAGCTCGATCTACGAGCAGTATCTCTTAACCACCGAGCAGGACTCGCTTTTCCGATTTAATGTGCATAATTTCCTAGTGAGCCTAGTACGAAGCAATTTCTCAGAATTTATGCAAGAGTTTGTACCAAAGTACAACCTAGACGAAGAAATTCCCGCAGAGGTAATTGGCAACTCTCGTCGTCTTGCGGATGCCATCAATACTACTATACAAGACAAACTGTGGCTAAAGATCCACCAGCGGCTTCCCTTCGAGATCAAGACAACCTATCTCGGAGCACAAGAGGTAAAGTATGTACTGATACAGCTGCGTTGCGGTACGATTGCATACCCAGACGCAAATGCTATGCAAGAAAAACGATCCGAAGAATTGGAAGACTTGCTGGGCATACGTCTTTTTACGCAAGAGGATGAGAATGGGATTGTAGTATCCTTCTTCATACACGTACTCGAAGATGTTGAATACAATGTACCTAGCGCTACCCCGCAAAGCATTGTTGGTATGCGGGAGTTGAAACTGGACTTTGATACAGCAAAACAGGCAATAAGTGGACTGAAACTCCTAGTAGCGGAGGACAACGATATCAATCAAAAAGTTATGACATTTTTGCTGACCAATTACGTATCGACGATCGATGTCGTATCGGATGGTCGCAAACTTCTACAACGCCTTAATGAACAAGACTACGACCTTATCCTCACCGACATACAGATGCCCCACCTCAATGGTATACAAGCAACCCGACGTATTCGCGAAGTAGAGAGCGCTAATGGCGGTCACATCCCTATTATAGCCCTAACAGCGTATGCACAACCAGGAGAGCGAGAACGGTGTCTGAAGGCCGGGATGGATGAATTCCTCTGCAAGCCATTCAACGACGAACATCTTGTGATGTTAATGGCAAATGTCATGGAAAAAGCCGTACCCTATCGCAAGGATCTCCACTACAATTTCTAATCGTCAGAGAGCAGATGCCAACTATCCTCTTCCCAGATATCATTTTCGGACCTGTAAGCAGTCGTCGACTTGGCGTTTCGCTCGGAGTAAATCTACTCCCAACTACAGCCAAATTTTGCAACTACAACTGTATCTACTGCGAGTGTGGTTGGACGCTTAGCAAGCGTACTCCTAAATTCCCCGCACGCGAACTCGTACACCAGTTGCTCGTAGAGTGTTTGCAAATGCGACATACGAACAACGAACCACTGGATGTTATCACCTTTGCTGGCAATGGAGAGCCTACGATACATCCACATTTTGCTGAGATTATAGACGATACCCTTGCAGCACGCGATACCTACTACCCTACGGCTCGTGTCGTAGTCCTCTCTAACGCGACGATGCTCCACAATGCGAAAGTGGTAGCGGCGCTCAAACGCGTAGATCAAGCTGCTCTTAAATTAGACTCTGCAATAGATACAACCTTACACCTTATTAATGGTCCACAGATGACCATCTCCGTAGAACAGCTCGTGGAGCGACTACTTGCATTTGGGCACGAATTTACACTCCAGACGCTTTTTCTCACGGGATGTTACAATGGTCAAATTGTAGATAACACAACCCCCACGGAGCTCGAAACATGGCTAGGGGTTGTTAAACAGATTCGTCCCCGCGATGTTATGATCTATACTATAGATCGCGAAACTCCTGCAACCGATCTACACAAGATCCCACTCGATAAACTACAAGCCATTGCCGCCAAAGTCGAAGCTCTGGGTATTAAAACACAAGTACGAGGTTAACCACTCCAAACGTTTTACGGAGAAATGTGTTAGTTGTAGAAAAGTATATTGATGTTGTCCTATACCTCTGCGCCTTCCCCCATCTTTCCACTGCTTGAACAGATCAATACCCCTGCCGATCTTAAAAATTTCACGCTTATCGAATTGCGTACACTCGCAGACGAGTTGCGAGAATTCATAATTCGGTCGGTAGCAACCAATCCAGGACATCTCGGTTCTAGCCTTGGAGTAGTTGAACTCACCATAGCACTACTCTATACATATAATCCTCCGATAGACAATATCGTCTGGGACGTCGGACATCAAGCCTATCCATACAAGATTCTCACCGGACGGCGCACAGCCTTCAATACGAATCGACAATACCACGGTTTAAGCGGTTTTCCACTCCGTAGCGAGAGTCAGTACGACTGCTTCGGGACGGGACACAGCTCGACTTCCATCTCGGCAGCCCTTGGGATGGCAACTGCGGACAAACTTCAACAAAAGAAAAACCATACTATAGCTATCATAGGAGATGGTGCTCTCACGGGAGGCATGGCCTTTGAGGCTCTCAACAATGGCGGAGCATCTTCTACAGATCTTTTAGTGATACTCAACGACAACAATATGTCGATCGACCCCAATGTTGGGGCTCTCAAGGAGTATTTACTCGATATTTCAACCTCGCCTCGTTACAACAAATTCAAGGATAAAGTTTGGACAATCCTCTCCTCCTCTCCTTTTAAGAAGAAGAGTTTACGTAGCTTTACACAGCACATAAATCGCGCAATTAAATCGTCTATTCTACAGGCGAGCAATCTTTTTCAGGAGTTCGGATTTCGGTACTTTGGTCCTATCGACGGCCACGATGTGGAATATATCGCCATGGTCTTGAAAGATCTGAAAGCTATCCCTGGTCCCAAATTATTGCACTGCATTACAGAGAAGGGGCATGGCTACGAACCCGCTATGCGCGAACAAACCGTATGGCACGCACCTGGAAAATTCGATTACTCGACAGGAGAACGCCTGATCGAAAAAAAAGATTCTCCCCCACGATACCAAGATGTGTTTGGTCGGACAATTCTCGAGCTCGCAAAAAAGAATCCTCACATAGTCGGTATTACCCCAGCTATGCCAACAGGCTCTTCTCTCAATCTCCTCATGCACGAACTCCCAGAACAAGCCTTCGATGTAGGAATCGCCGAATCGCACGCCGTAACCTTTGCTGCGGGATTAGCAGTAAAAGGCTATCTCCCCTTTTGCGTTATCTACTCCTCTTTTCTACAGCGCGCGTACGACCAAATTATACATGATGTGGCCCTACAGAATCTTCATGTGATTTTTTGTCTCGATCGTGCAGGATTGGTTGGCGATGATGGGGCTACACACCACGGAATGTTCGATCTCGCATACTTGCGACCGATCCCCAACCTTACAATTTGTGCTCCTAGCGACGAATACGAAATGGAGGCTATGCTACACCTAGCCTCTCTCTCTTGCGGTCCATGGGCAATTCGTTATCCTCGTGGCAATGCTCTCGGCAAGGAAGCTCTACACCCTACTTCCGACCTAGTACGAGGAAAAGGACGACCCATAACCACCGAGACCAATTGTAGCCTAGCCTTTCTCTCTCTCGGTAATACTTATAAAAATGTTCGTGCGGCACAAAAAATTTTAGAGACGCAAGATATTCACACGGCTCACTACGACTTCCGATTCCTCAAACCGCTCGATACTGCACTACTTACCACCCTTACTTCACAATACGACTATCTCATTACCGTCGAAGACGGAGTACTCACGGGGGGATTTGGTGCGGCTGTTCTAGAAGCGGTTGCAGATGCCTCGAGTGCAGTATACTCTACAACCAAAATTTATCGTAAAGGAATCCCAGATTACTTCGTTCCGCATGGTAGCATTGATCAATTGCAAGACGACTGTGGTTACAGCCCACGTAAGCTAGCAGAGACCGTTTGCAAGATTATAGAACATCGAAAGTAGAGACCTTTTGACTTCTCTCTCCTAACGAGTGCAGTATGGTGATGCTTTGCATAACACCAATAACTACATTTTTTTTGCAGCCATCATGTAAGCAAAAATTATAATTTTGCTCTTTCACATTCGCCAAATTGCTCGAAGCTCACATGATGTCGGTTAAGAAAAAATTGCAACCTCTCAAAGAATTATACAACATATCCTACAAACCAAAATTTGATGTGCAGTTTCTCTCGCAGGGTAAACAAACAAATAAAAGAACAAAAAAGCAGTTCGTAATAGACGACTCACTCGCCCCCTCGACTCTATTCGCCTCCAAACCCGAGAGACTTGTAGAGCTCCTGCTGATAATGGAGGCGACTTTTGCCAAAATCGAGCAAAACAAGCTCATCTACGTTGCGGGGATAGATATCCCAGACGAGACTATCGCATTCCCGCCAACTTTCACTACCAATGAATATCGCTTCTTCGATAATACATCCTACCAGCAAACTTGGGAGAGATTCTACACTCAAGAGATCAACAACGAAAAACTCCTCGTCGAGCTCTATCTCCTTTCTACAACTACGAACTGCGATCTCGCAACCGAACTTATCGCAGAGTTTTTTGGCGATTATCCTAGCAAATTCTTCACCCTCTTACACGAAAAGATTCAAGCTGGAGCATTTACCTATCTCTCGTTCTGGCAAGAATCTAAGGCTAGCCGACACGAACTTGTGCTCTCTTTTCTACTCAAGGGACACCTATCTGCATACCAAACCTTACTTTTTAATTACGCGCAGAGCTTTTTCGCACAACTTTATCTCCGATATATCGAAGGCAAGGTTTACTTGAGTTTTGATAGCAGTCCTATATACCTACTAAGCCGCGTAAAATGGATAGGTGACCTATGGAATGGACTACAATTCTACACGAACAATGCTGATTTTACAAATTCATTCCTTCTTCGCTTTCTACTTCAACAATCTAATAGTGCAGCTAATTTTATGAGTGACCTCCCTATTGCACCTATAGAATACATGCACGCCGTTAAAATGGGTATCTGCTCAAGGAATATTTTGTACTACGAACTTTTTGAAAAACGGTTCTTCAAACTTATTAACGGTAGCTTCGGTATCATCTGCAAGGACTCATTTTTTGGTTACTCTCATTATATTTACAGCGATATCTATCCTCGGAAGATGTTGCTTGAAGATAAAGAGGACTTACAACGCTTCCAAAGCGAAGCGATCTGTTACCTCGCCTCGCTCTACTCTACGGAGATTTATAATGAAATAATCCCTCATATAAATAACATTAAACTCTTAGGACAAGAAAACTATCTGAAATTGACAAGTATTTGTCTCCAAGGTGATTTTACAGAAGAACCTGTAATATACTCTCTGGAACGACACTGTAAGCCCCTGCCTACAGACAATTACGAACAATTTGAAGAGCAATTCCACAAACTACATCTGCGCCTTTCGGATTGTGTAACGACATTCTTCAATCGTTTTTTTCTTCACTACTTCGAACGTTATTACAAAGTTTCTGGATTACGAGAGTTTTGCAATTTCTTTATCACACACCACTTTCTCATTCCTACGACTTCACATACCAATATGAATATGCGATATTATGCTGTGGGTGCCATTGATGTTGCTTGGTTTCGATCGCTAAAAGATATGTTCTCTACTTCGTTCTTCTATCACATACCAGATAACTTCGTCTCTATAGAAAAGAAAAATTACCGATTCGCACTAACCCTTAGCTTACTTCAAGGTCTTATCTCTTGGGATGTTATAAAAAACAATCCTAGACTCAGAAAAGAGGAGAAGCTTGTCATCTCTGCACTGCTCCCTTTAAAAAATAACGACGTCTATACACTTCAGCAACGTTACAACGAACTCGTAACAAAATTCGAAGCGATTAAATCCATAGGCTCTTCTAATGAGTGGCAAGATTATCGTCGGGCTGCTCTAGAAAACCTTGCACACAATGCAGGGCTCTCCTGTGTAGTACACCTAGAGCTCACATTAATACAAGATGTCGCACACTGGTACAAATTTCAAGCTAAGACTCTCAATTGTGACGGGCGGCAATACACTTTATCCTATAAGAATTCTGGGGAGCCCTATATCACTGACACAAGCTCGAAAAGGAAGCTTTCGCCCAAAATTATCTTGTCTGAGGATACGGATAGAACGCTACGCTCGCTATACTGCGAACTGCGTTCTTTGCATCGAACAGCACTCATCTTTTTCGAATATGCAATGGTCTATAGAGTACCCCTAAAAAATATAGAAATAGATCGCTGGTTAAAACTCCCCTTCTTAGAAAAGATCATTAGCAAGCTGCTCTTCGAATGCAACAACCAGCTCGGGATTTACACACTCCAAGGGTTAAAAACGCTAGAGGGGACGATTTATCCACTGAAACCAGAGTACAAAATCTTTATAGCTTATCCTACACAAACACTCATCGAATATTGCAGAAAAACGCAACCACATCTCTTCAAAGAACAAGAGGAGATCGCTATTGAACAACTACTGCGAAAAATCTACCATAAAAACGAACCCGAAGCGGCAGAACTCTCTTATCGTTTTAAAGGTGTGTACTTTGAATTCCGTAAGACTAGTATACTTAGTAAAGCTGGATGGAAACGTGAGAAGCGCTGGTGTCTTTCCAAGTACTTTTACACCGATCGGATCTACTCCGATCTTATATTTTTCTATCTTGAAAAAGTAGCCTATAAAGAGGAATCGCTCGTTATTGACTATGTTCGTTTCGTAGAAACTGAAACGAACAAGACGCTACCCATATCCGCAGTGCCCGAACGTATATATTCAGAAGTGATGCGTGATATTGAGCGTATGGGCATAAAAATAACTACAGATTTGCGGGCAGACCTTCCTATTTTAGCTTAAAAAAGTATCGTACATTCACGCTTTATTTCAATGATAACACATCCTGCAATTACTCTCATCGTTGCACTAGACCAAAAGAATGGGATAGGGAAAGGGAATCAACTGCTCTGCCATATTCCAGAGGATCTTGCCTATTTTAAAGCTACAACCATGGGAGCTACTCTCCTCATGGGGCGTAAAACCTATGAATCTATAGGGCGACCTCTCCCCGGACGAAAAACTGTGGTACTCAGCAAAACACTTGCTTCCGTCGAGGGACTAGAGGTGATCAACACACTCGAACAAGCACTTGCTATAGCTAGGCGAGAGGAAAAAATCTTTGTCGCTGGTGGAGGGCAAATCTACAAGATCTTTATGCCGTATGCTACGGAACTGCTCATCACGCGCATAGAGGCGCACTTTGAGGCTGATACTTTTTTTCCTGAAATTCTAGAAGCGGAGTGGAATTGTAACGGATGCTCTCCATGGCAAATTTCGCGTAACGGAGAGCGTTTCCGCTTCGAACAATATCGCCGTACAAAAAAACAAAACATTTAATACATGCCTAAAAACAACGAAGAGAGCGTACTCGAGACGCAAATTAACCGACAAAATTCGGTACGTCCTATCGTCACGGTACAAGGAGCTCGAATCCCACCGAACGCTACTGATATAGAAGAGCTCCTTATCGGAGCGATGCTCATTTCGCCTAATTTGGCAGGGGAATTGAACGAATTCTTACAAACCGAACATTTCTACGACCGTCGCAATGCTACGATCTACGATGTAATGCAAAAACTCTATTTGCAAAATAAACCTATCGATAGTGGGACTGTGCTCAATGCACTTAATGAGGAAGGGAAACTAAGCGAAGTGGGTGGGGCAAGGAGACTAGCTGATCTCTCGATGCTTATCTCCTCGGCAGCAAATGCCAAAATGCATGTACAGATCCTCATTCAAAAATACATGCAACGCGAACTTATTCGGCTTGCCACTGAGATGCAAAGCGAAGCATACAACGCTGACGAGGATGTGGAGCACCTGATGCAAAAAGCTGAAGATGCTCTCTATAAACTACACGAATATAAACTCCGACGCGATGTACAACCTCTAAGCATGGCCCTAACCGATGTAATGAATGAGCTCGAGACTTTACGACAAAATCCCGATAAGTTTAGTGGTATACCTACTGGATTTGAGAAACTCGATTTGATAACGCAGGGGTGGCAAAAAGGCGACCTGATTATTATAGCGGCTCGTCCTTCAATAGGGAAAACCGCTTTTGCACTGAGTATGGCGCGTAGTATGGCACTCGAACACAAAAAAAAGGTGGCTTTCTTTAGTATAGAAATGAACATATCGAAGATCGTGCACCGTCTCCTAAGTGCAGAGTCTGGCATAAATGCGAAGGTCTTGCGTAGCGGACACCTCACGAATCCAGATAGTTCGCAGCTCATTAAAGCAATGAATAAATTAAGTAAGGCGGAAATCTTCCTCGATGATACCAATCCTATAGGACTAGGTGAGATTCGTGCTAAGAGTAGACGACTGAAAGTGCAGTTTGGCATCGATATCATCATGATAGACTACCTGCAGATTATTAGCACACCTTCGCAAAAAAATGGTAATCGCGAGCAGGAGGTTAGTAAACTCTCCCATGGTTTGAAAGCTCTTGCCAAAGAACTCGATGTCCCCGTTATAGCACTAGCACAGGTAAACCGCTCGGTCGATTCGAGAACAGAGAATAATAATCGCCCCTATCTATCCGACTTGCGCGAATCTGGAGCCATCGAACAGGATGCCGACATTGTCGCTTTTCTCAACCGCCCAGAGAAAAATGGGATTAATAACTTTCAAGATAACGCGCCCACAGCAGGACGCGCCGAACTTATTGTCGCTAAGCATCGAAATGGTGAGGTGGGGTCTGTATTCATGAGTTTCGACAAGGATCTTGCCCGATTTAGAGACGATCACGACATGGTAGACCACAACGACCCCAACGGCGAGACCTATTCCAACTCCGAGAACTCTTTCTACAGTCGAGAGCATGTATTAGAATCGCAAAGCAACTCGCACGACGACTTTGGCGATCCTACAATCGAGACAGGCGAGATACCTTTCTAAATATTGTACAACATTGCAATTTTGCAGACAAAAAATAAGGGGAGACCTTCATTACGAAGCCTCCCCTTATTAATATGAGGACGATTTACCCCCTACTTTCTACTTACATTTCAAAACTTCCTTCATCTGGTGTTCGGCAGACTCTTTAAACGACCCTACTGCTGCCTCTTTGTAGGCAAGGCAAGCGTCTTCCTTTTTCCCTTGTGCTTGCAGAGCCTGCGCCTTTAGGAAAAACAACTGCGTCTTGTCCATTGTCAAAGGAGCGTTCTTAAGTGCTAATTCCACATTGTAGATCACACTATCGCTCTCGTTCTTTGCTTTAAAACATACCGCAAGTGCTGAGTACACTTCTGCATCTCGTTCATCTATGCGTACCGAACGATTGAGTAGTTGCACGGCATCGTCGTATTTTTTCTTATCCTGCAAATTCTGGCTCTCTCGTTTAAGATAGTTAGTTGCTTTGATACGCATATCCGTCATACGCTGCAAGTTGTTCGTAGCTTTGGCTATCTCTAAACCCTTTTCGTAGGTAGCCAACATCTGCTCGTACTGCTTGAGCGAATCTTGTGCTTCTGCAATTACTAAAAGCGGATCCACCGACTTCTCCTTGTAACTAAACGACTCATTGGCCATCGCTATCGCTTTATCGTAGGCCTTCAGCTTCAACGAAGTTATACTCTCGCGATACAATACATTAGCAAGAGTACCCACTGCATAATTCTCGCCTGCCGCATCCTTATTCTCTCTAGCTATGGCTACAGCTTTCCGAAGTTCGGCTAGAGACTCTTCCACCTTTTTCTCCTTATAAAGGTTGCCAGCGATACCAACATGTACTTTCGGCAGAAGCTTCAGCGCGGTTGCTTTCAGATTATTAGACTCGTCTGTATTGAGCGCCTCACAAATCTTTATCGATTGCTCCACAGATTTAAGTGCTTGAACTGGATTTTGCTTAAATGTTTGTGCTGCTGCATTGTACAATGTGGCGGCTTCTTTCATCTCTTGTGCACGCACCGATAAGCTGAGAAATACCAATAAAGACAACGAAATACTTAATACTAGAATCTTACTCCCTGATCTAAACATCCTGCCTATGTGTTTTTATAGATTTCTATCAAAAGACTAGGCTAAGATAGTAAAAAAGCACAAGCTTTACCCAAGCGATACCATACAACTCATCGTCGTGCTCTAAAAAAAGTCTGTAATAAAGCCAACGACTCCGCTTCTAATAACCCCGAATATACTGCAGTTCTCTTATGTAAGAGGGTAGGAGTATAGCACGTATAACCACGCTTCGAATCTTTCCCCGCATAATAGATTGTTCCCATTTGCGCCCATAAGAGAGCCCCTGCGCACATTGGGCACGGCTCGAGCGTTACATAGAGGGTACACCTCGATAAGAGATGCGTCCCCAAAGTATTGCAAGCAGCCGAGATGGCAAGCATCTCGGCGTGGGCTGTTGGATCTTTCAAACGAAGAGTTTGGTTATGACCGCGTGCTATTATTCGTTCCTCTTGCGTAATTACGGCTCCGATAGGCACCTCTCCCTCTTCCAAAGCTCTCTGCGCCTCCAGTAAAGCTTGCTGCATCGCTTGCTCATGAAATGTCATAAAACAAAAGCCTAGAGATGGAAGTAATCTACATGCCCCTGCAAATTCTGCGCCTTGCTCAGCAGATCCTCCGCACTAGCTGAAAGGGTCTGACTGTACTGCGCATTATGTTGCGTCACATCGTTGAGCTGTTGCAGAGCTACATTAATATCATGTATGGCATTCGACTGCTCCTTACTCTCCGCCGAAATCTCATTGGCTAGCTCGGTCGTATGCTCAATCTTAGGTATCGTAGCCTGTACTATCGTATCTACCTTCCCTGCTATACTCGTGGCATGCTCCACTATGTCCATAATCTCGTTAGCCACATTGTGCGAAAATTCTGCTAGCTTCCGAACCTCCGTTGCAACTACTGCAAACCCCTTCCCGGCTACTCCTGCACGAGCTGCTTCTACGGAAGCATTTAGAGCCAAGATATTCGTCTGGAAAGCTATATCATTTATCTGTTGCATCTTGTCTGCTATAGCTTGTGTAGACCGCGCAGACTCCTCCGCACTAGCAGCAATCTGACGTACAAGTTCCAAAACACTTTCCGAAGAATTACGAGCCTCATACGCATTCATACTACTCTTCTGGAGCGTGGTTGTCATGTTATCCATTGTAGCACAAACCTCTTCGAACGATGCAGACTGCTCCACTGCTCCCTGAGAAAAATCAGAAGAAGTCGCTGCTACCCGATGACTCATATGGGTCAACTCAGTGGAGGTCTGAAGTATCTGTTGTACCACCTCACGCATTTTGTCGTGCATCTGTTTTGTGGAACGGAGCATCAAACCAAGCTCGTGTTTACGCTCTATACTACTAGGCGTATGAGACAAATCGCCACTCGCTATCTCTTGCATCGAAACTATAGTGGCATCCAGCGGACGACGTACGTAACGGTTGATATTCACAAATATTGAAATCCCAATGACTATGATACTCAAATCGCCTAATACATGCGACCAACCTGCCCAATCCACCATCAATTTACTCATAATCGAGACATATACCGTAAACGTGACCGAAAGTGAAGAAATACGAAACATCACCATCGATTTACGGAAAATATAGCGCAAAATAAATATGCCTAGAATATATACCGTTAAACTTATTAAGATGGCTTTTAGCGATTCGTTCATATTTTCCTAAATTTCAACTGAATTATATTTTGTACAAAGTTAAGACCTTTCACGTGTTAACTATACAACACTTATACCAAAAAACCTTTTTTGCAGAATTTGCCTATTTATAGAAAAACCTCTACTTTTGCCACGTGGTTGAGATGGTGGATGTAGCTCAGTTGGTTAGAGCGTCGGATTGTGGTTCCGAAGGTCGAGGGTTCGAGCCCCTTCTTCCACCCCAACAAGAAACCCC
>CBDEMG010000040.1:0-17420 GCA_965240855.1 uncultured Bacteroidia bacterium
TATATAGATCTCGTCAAATGCTTCTAGAAGTTCCTTACGCATCTGACGATGAATTACTCCATCCAAAAAACTGTTGTTCGTAATGAATGCAATGATTCCCTCGCCTGTATTTTTTATCTGAAACTGCGCATAACGAATGAATTTGATATAATCGTCTGAGATGGGTTGAATATTTTGCTCGTTAAGGTCTTTTTTATAAACCTCCATTAAGTCTTCTATCCATACACTCTTGTTCGCACTACTCACATTATAAGGCGGATTCCCAAGCATTACCATCACCTGCTTCTCACGTTTGAGGGCACTGGCAGCCTGAGCTTCCCAATCAATGGGCGAGAACAAGTTTCCATCAAAGGTTTGATCCTCTAAGGTGTTCGTTAAATAGATCCCATACCGCGCATTCCCTAGCTCTGTTGCACCCGTCTCTCGAAATACATGCTCGAGGTTGAGGTGCGCCATTGCATAGGGAGCCATTAAAATCTCATATCCATGCAAGCGAGGCAGAAGATGATCGCGTACATACTCGTTCCATACACCCTCCTGCCCCTCAAACTTTTCGTAGATCTTACGCACGGTTTGTACTAAGAATGTACCCGTGCCCGTGGCGGGATCGAGAATCTGCAAACGATGTACAGTCTGCCCATTTGCCCCTTTTGTCGTACTTCGATCCGCCAAACCATCCTTTAAGTCAAAATCGCGCTGTAAGATTTCATCCACTGCCCGTACGATAAACTCCACAACAGGCGCAGGCGTATAGTAGACCCCCTTTGCCTTTCTACGAGCGGGATCGTAAGCAGCCAAGAAATCCTCGTAGAAGAGCATCACAGGGTCGCGCTCAGTAGCCTTGCTAGAATCCAAAAGAGTGCGAACATTCGTGACAGCGAAAACTCCCACCAAGTCGTCTATTATCCATGCAATGCGCACGTCAAGATCGTACACCCCAATCCGTTGGAATAATTTGCGTAGGAAAGGGTTGCTTTGTGGGATCAATTCTGCTGCTTCTTTACGCGTAAATTTTTCTGAAGTTTGGTCGTGATATCGCGCTGCAAATAAGCCGTAGATCATGGTTTGAGCGTACCAGTCGGCAAACTCTGCAGGCGCTACCGTACTCATCAATACCTCGCGCATGCGTTCCAACTGTGCATGAAGCTCACGCCCCTCCCCGCTCGTTTTATCATTCAGCACCGTAGTGATAGAGCGCGCCAAGAGTTGTGCCTTCCCTGCCATAAGTATTGCCAGCTTCTTGGCTGAGGTGATGGGCACGGGCTGTGCATCCCGAAGATGGGCAAGCAATTCGGCAAAGCGAACCGCTGCTGTGGGGAGTATTGCTAGTTTATCTCCCTCCAGACGAGCTACCTCTACCTCAGAAATACACTCTCCCTCTTGGTACAACAAGAACTTCAAAAAATCGGTAAATACCACACAATCAAGCCCTTGCTTGTAGCGAGCAAACTGCTCTTTATTTTGTTTTGTCCCCCAGAGATCTGTATCGCCAATATCCTTGGTCTCGATGTAGGCTACGGGGACTCCATCCTTTTGCAACAAAACGATATCGGGTGCACCACACGCTATCCGCTTCGGTTCGTTGATAATGCTGAATTTCTTGAGCTCGTCCAACGACTTCAAAAACTCTACAAGAATCTGGCGGAGACTATGTTCGGTTGTCACCCCCGTTTTGTACTCTTGTTCTAGTCGTGCCAGATAGCTTTGCAGATAGTTCATGAATTAGGGCGGTGTTGTATCACGTTCAAAAATACAAATTCATGCTAAAACTACACGACTTTCTTTCGGGGGGGGGCTAAAAAGTAAGTATTACAAAAAAACACCGCTACGTAAACGTAGCGGTGCCCCTCAAAAATAGTTACATGAGCTCCTCAACTCAATGTAACTACCCACCTACTCTCTATCCCAATTATTACAACTCTGACATACAAAAGTAATACTTTTGTTCTAAACCACAAATCTCGTGATAAAGATTCGTCCCCATCACTCCAAGTAAGCCCTCTACAGTGTCTAATCGAATCTCGCTACTCAACTCATCCTTTCGATAACGCATTGTCTCCGCAAAGGTAAAATCGGACGAAGAAAGAGACTTAGACTCCTCGCCTACTGCAGCATAAACATAGAGTATATACTTAGAATCGGTATGCTGAACTCCTCCAAAAGACAATATCCTTCTACCAGAGGTTGGTATACAATACGTTAGCAACAATTCAAAAACCGAACGTAACTTTTCTAGATCACAGGAAATAAACACATCCTCGCCTCGTTGAATCGGCTGTAGCACGACTTCATTCTCGCGCTTTAAAGATTCTACGTAAGCAAACATCCTCCAATACAACTCTGAGAGAAATACTGCGAGGTTGATACGCTCCCATTTCACTGTTAGTTCGTTACGCTGTAACATCGCAAGAGTTAACAGATTGTTCATCATCTGCATTAACCCGTGTGCGTTGTTATTTATTATTTCCAAACTCTCGCGCACCTCAGCATCCACATTTTGTGTAGAAGCGACATACTGCGATAACCCCACTATTGCATTTAAAGGCGTACGCAATTCGTGCGATACATTTCCAAGAAAACTATCAGTCATCACTGTCTTCTGCTTCTGTTCATTTCGAGCAACCGCCATGCCACCTACTGTAGCAGAAAACACAGCCGCATGGTCTGCAACCACGGGTAATTTATTCGCTCCCAAAAATCCTCCCGAAGAAAAGGATACTACAGAGATAAGGCTGACCATACCCAATAAAATGAAGATGACAAACCCCATAGCCTCGCTCTCCCATGGTGCGGTATTTATACGAACACGTCTAACACTCGGATTACGCATCTTGGTATTCGTAGCATTCCACGTGCCCCATAATACATCTTTACGAGCAACATTCCATAAACTAAAACGCGAGGCAAAAAGTATATTGTAAGTCTTCAGACTATCTATTGTAGAGCGTTGCTGCACTATCGTATCCTGTAGCAATTCTATCGTCGTTGCTTGAGAAGCAATGAGTTGTCCTCGAGCTTCCCATTGCGCAATATAATCAATCGGAGTAGCTGCGGAAGCCTCATCACCATCCGTTTTTTTCTTTGTAACTGTCACTCCCTCCTGCTCCGTCGCCTTATATTTATTAGATATTAAACGCGAAGAGACATTCAAACCCGCAAAAAGTTTAATATTGGAGATATCTAAATTATATGCCCAATCGTGCGCATATCCCTCAGCATCAAGATTTTGCGGGATCAACGATACCATCCATCCCGAACCATAATAGGGCTGCTCGCTCACAATCAGAACCGGATAATTCTCAAAGAATTTGCAAATACGAGGTACATAAGCCGAAGCGGAAGCGCTCACAAAAATAAGATTGGGGTAAAGTTGCTTATTCCGATTTTCCCAATTCGTAGTTAAGGTCACCTGAACCGCCTTCCCTCGTATACGATGCCGTTTAAAATATCGTACAAACGTATCGCTAAAATCCGACGGCGTGCCTACATACTCAACAAAAAACTTTGGCTGTCTTCGCAAACTCGGCCAGTAAACTTCACGGGAGAGCATCGCTACATGTTCAATGCGCTGATCTGTTGTTTTAGATTTTGCTCCCCACAGAGAACTAGGCAAAACACAGCCCGCCAACAACACTAATAAAACCAACCAACCTTTCTCCAATCGCATTGTGTATACGAAAATACCCTCGCCCACTTCGCCCTTGAAACAAAAGTAGTACATTTTGCCTACCACCCTACACATTCTATACAAGAATATGCCATTCTCAGTATCTTTGTTTTGCAACAGCAAATTTCTAGTGACAAATAGCATCATGCCACGACTAATTATTTACGATGCTTCTGCTGGAGCAGGAAAAACTTATACTCTTGTTAAACACTTCTTACTCACCGCTCTAGCTAATTCTCAGTATGCTGGAGCTTCTCCACACTGGAATCGTTTCCAATTCTGCCACACACTCTGTGTTACCTTCACGCGCAAGGCTACCGCAGAGATGAAACAACGCATCCTGCTACGACTCTACGAAATCGCCTCCAAGACACAGCAAACTTCTCCTCTCCTAGACGAACTTTGTACAGAGACTGGACTCTCGATCGAAGAACTCCGTCAAAGGGCTCGCCTTACCCTCCAAACGATGCTGCAGAACTTCTCTTTGCTCGGAGTTTTTACTATCGATAGCTTTATACAGCAAATCTTCGACGCACTTGTCTGGGAGCTCAATCTAAAACCTGAACAAAATATTACGACCGAAACAAGAACGCTACTCCAAGAAGCAGCGGCAAGAGTATTACTTCAACTCAACCCATCTTCGAGAGAAAAAGAAGAACGAGCTCTTTATGAGTGGTGTAAAGAACATGCTACGGAAGCAATCGAGAATAATCGCACGTGGCGAATCGAAAAAAAACTTTTTCTACGTGGTTTCCAACTTTTCGCCGATCGCTTTACGCTGAAAACAGCCAAAGAATGCAACGATTTTTTTAGCGTTAATACCTTCGCAAACATCCAACGAAAACTCTTGAATACCAAACGCGAGTTCGAAAAAGAGGTGACCTCTCTTTACGAGACCATTGTTAAGAACTTAAACGATAATGACATTAATCCTCTCTATTTTTCTTACGGTAACTCTTCGGGGTGGCAAACTACAAAAAATTGTGTACTGGCTCTAAAAAAAGAGGCTATACCTATCGATTTCGTCAATAAAAAACGCCCATACGAATTAGCACAAGACCCGAATGCATGGTTTCCGAAAACTAAAAAGAATGATGGCGAAGAGAACAGTTTACGTCTAACTATTATCGAACAGTATATTTACCCATTCTACAAAACATTGTACCACCTACTCACGGAGCAAGCCTCCGATTACAATACCGCCATTCTTGCACTCAAAAAACTTCCCGAATTAGCTCTCCTCAACAAACTACGGGAAGCGCTCAATGCTATCGAAAAAGAGGAGGCGCTCCTCCTCTTAAACGATCTCGCAACAATACTCTACCAACTAGCGCAAGAAAACGATTCTTCCTTCATCTTCGAACGTATGGGGATGCGATACGAACAGATCTTCATAGACGAGTTTCAAGATACATCACGCCTACATTGGAAGCTCCTAGCGCCTTTCATCGACAACGCTCTTAGTGGGGGAGGGCAAGCTTTATTAGTCGGCGATGTCAAGCAAGCCATTTACCGATGGCGCGGAGGCGATTGGAAACTCCTAGCGACCGAAATTCCTCAAACCTATCAAAACAAAGAACGCTACCCCGACGAACTACTCAGCCAACGTTCTCTCGATACCAATTTTCGCAGTGCGCGCGAAGTAGTATGCTTCAACAACGAACTCTTCCGCTGCATCTGCAACATTTTCCCCACTACCATTGATGCCTTCAAAGAACTCCTCCCAAGCTCCCACGACAACTCTCAGCCCCCTCCTGATGTAGATAATCTTTGCGAGAAATACAAAACTCTCGTTCAGAGTGCATATCATAATGTACAACAGCAATACAGCGAACACGCACCTGCTGGCTATGTACAATGTACTCTTTTGCACAAGGACGATCGAACAACAAAAGAAGACAATACTCAAATTCTACGATCTTCTGAACTCGAGTACACACTACAATTGCTCGATCTGCTAGCCGAAAATGATATTGCTCCTGAGCAAATTGCTATTCTACTGCGCACCAATCGTACAGCACAATGTTATGCCGAAGCTATTATGCAAGAAGGCAAATTCGCCGTGATAAGTCAGGATGCTTTTCTCCTCGATAAATCTGCCGATGTGCAACTTCTCCTAGCAGCACTCCGCATCGCCTCTTCCAATACTCCTAACGACATCGACACTCTCCTACTTGCACAGTTCCTAAACAGAACTGCACTAACTCTCGAACAACAGCCATGGTACTACGAACGCAAAGGAAGCTACTCCGCTCTCCTAGCAAGTGCAATCGATTGGTTACACAGTATTGCGACACTACCGCTGCTCGAGCTCTTCGATGCTATTGTATTTGGACTTCTACTCCCCTCCTCCGAAGGAGAGCTCCCCTACCTTGCAGATCTACGAGATCGTGTCTACACCTTTCATAAGAACCAAAACAATTCGGTCTACGCTTTTCTCGAATCTTATCAAGCACAAGACGCTACAAAACGGAATATTGAAGCCACTACCTCGGGAGCTATCAATATCCTTACTATTCATAAAGCTAAGGGTCTTGAATTCGACGTGGTAATCTGCCCAGAACTCATTCTCCCCTTTGTCGCCAATTCCAACGATACCGTCCTATGGGCAGATAATATCCCTATCAAAACCTCCGAAGAAATAGAGAACTTCACTCTACCACACGGTGGTACGCAACAACATTTTCTCTCGCACTTTGCTCTATCTACCCTAGAAGAATACTGTTTAGCAGCCGTCGATGCTCTCAATCTCTGCTATGTCGCATTCACCCGAGCCAAAAAAGCGCTGTACATCGTACTCACGGATGCGCAAAAGAAACTTACTACCGCAAGCTTTATACTTCCAGCACTAAGCACAATCGAATGGGAAAAAGAAGAGAAAGACGAGACCTCACACTTTACACTTTTTTCGCGTGGCGATTTGTGTTCTGTACAACATACAAATAATCACACAACCTACAACAACGTAGCTCCAATTACCGTTGAGACTCCCAAACGCGCACTTTTCCAACAAATAAAACTCAAGGTTGAAATGGTGACCGAGAGTATACAAGATCGCTGCTTCGGAGATCTTTTACACCGCAAAGATGCAACTTCACGTGGGACGCAACTACACGATATAATGATGTACCTCAACAAACTAGAGGATCTACAAGTCGTCGAAAGCTTCCTACTCACCGAAAATAACTATACTCCTGAACACGTAGCTCAAATCATCGAAAACCTCAAACTAAAGCTTACCTCCGAACCTCTACAACAATGCTTCGAACCTAATGCTACCATCTGGAGCGAACACGAGTTTGTCGATTCAAATGGCAAAATCGTCCGACCCGATCGGCTCGTTTTCCTTCCCGAAAAAACTGTTGTAATTGATTTTAAATTTGGTAAAAATCATACATCGCACAAAAGGCAAATCAGAGCCTATACTACCCTATTAGCAGATCTACACTACCCTGCTCCGTGTGGTTTTCTTTGGTATATCGACTTGGATGAGGCTAAGAGTGAAGTGCTCGAGATTGCTCTCTAAAATAGAGCAACGTCTAGACTTCTATAGTCATACCATCAAGACCTACTGCGACATTAGACGGAAGCTGACTTTCAAACGAAGCCATCGGTCCCATCTCATGACTTATATGTGTAAGATACGCTTGGCGAGGTGCTAACTCGTCTATCAATACTAATGCTTCATCCAGTGTTAAGTGCATCGGATGTGGCGTAAAGCGCAAAGCGTTGATTACCAAAACGTCCAAATTTTGTAGCACTTTTTTGCTCTCTTCTGGCAATAAACTACAATCTGTAATGTAAGCAAAACGCCCCACTCGGAAACCTAAAATAGGAAGCTTACCATGATACACTCGGAACGGCAGAAGGGTGATATCTCCAACTGTTACTTCTTCAAAAGGTTCTTTTATTGGGTGTTCTTCCAACTCAGGAGCTCCAGGATATCGCCTTGCTGGTGGCATAAAAGCGTAAGGAAACCTTGTTTGCAACGCTAGTAATACCCGCGGTTCTGCATATAGAGGCATCGCTCCTTGCAAGAGCCAATTATAGGGGCGAATATCATCCAATCCCGCAATATGATCGCTATGTTCGTGTGTTACAAATACCGCTCTCAGAGCTGTAAAACCACCACGGAGCATCTGCTGGCGAAAATCTGGACCTATATCAAATGCAATTTGCGTACCACCACTCTCTAAAAGAGCAGCAGTACGCAAACGTTTATCGCGTATATCTGTAGATAGGCATGCTGCACATCGACACCCTATAACGGGTATCCCTTGCGAAATCCCCGTTCCTACTAAATGTACTTGCATCCTCCCTTCTACTTTTACCTTCCAGATTTACTTTTGCAAACTATCAGCATACTCGCGCCCTGCACGTAACGCCTTCAAGTTCGCCTCTACAACATCTGCCCCCTTACGTCCAAAGATCGCCTCAATCCCCTCCTCAAACTTCACAAAATCGATCATGATATACGGCGATGCTGCTCCCAGCATTACAACATTCGCTGCCCGAGCCGAACCTGCTACTTTTGCAATCTGCTCAGCATCAAGCACTATATGACGTGGGTATGCTTCTATCTTCTCCATCACCTGTGCAATATCGGGGTAGTTCGGTATATTCACAAACGGTGTAGAACTCGTAATAAGATAACCATCTGGACTCAAATAGGGGAGATAACGAAGACTCTCCATCGGCTCTCCCGAGAGTATAATATCACAACGTCCCATAGGGATCAAATCGGAAGCTATCGGTCCATCTGAGAGGCGAAGGTGCGACTGTACATCACCCCCACGTTGGCTCATCCCATGCGTCTCTGCTTGTTTCAAAGTTAGACCACTCGCCACAGCAGCATGACCTATAATCGTCGCCACTGATAAGATTCCCTGACCGCCAACTCCAGCTAATATAATATCGGTTTTACGCATTACTCCGTTCCTCTACTTGTTTAATTTCCACACGTTCCACAACTCTCATTCTCCTGTGCAGCCTTCGCTTTCTCTGCAGCTTTTTTTGCTCGCTGGCGACGTTCAAAAGTTTGTATACACTCGCGCTGGGGGATTATCACCGAGACTCCCTTGTATTCCAACTCCTCCTTGAGTACTGCCACATTCTCCTTCAAATTCTTTTTCAAAGGTACTTGCAAACGAATATGAGCAGGATCTACACCTAAACCCTCACAAATTTTCACAAGATGACCAAAAGCTGAGGATGTTTGACCCCCAGTCATCCCCGTTGTAGAATTGTCTGATATTATTATCGTTATCGGACTATTTTCGTTTACCGCATCCAAGAGTCCCGTCATCCCACTATGTGTAAAAGTAGAGTCGCCTATCACCGCCACAGCAGGTACTAAGCCGGCATCAGCCGCACCTTTTGCCATCGTAATCGAGGCTCCCATATCTACACAAGTATTAATAGCATTGAATGGTGGGAGAGCTCCTAAAGTATAGCAGCCTATATCTGCAAACACACGCCCTTGACCGTATTCTTCCATGGCAAGATTCAACATCTCGTACATATCACGATGCCCACAACCCGGACACAATGAAGGCGGACGACCTGCTACTAAATCTGGTATAGCAGCCCCCTCTTCGATAGGACGCCCCAGTGCTTTTGCAACCAAATTTGGGTTCAACTCTCCATCGCGCGGCAACAACCCATTCAATCGTCCACTTATTTTTTTACCCTCATTGAGGTAACCTCGAAGCATGTCTTCCACCATAGGCGATCCCTCTTCCATTACCACTATCTCGGAGCAGTAATCAAAAAGCTCGCGTACCAATTTCCGAGGCATAGGATACTCAGTTAGCTTCAGTATGCTATAGTCATGCTTAGCTTCACCAAGAACTTCCATCAAATAGTTGTAGGCAATCCCCGTCGTTATAATTCCTATTCCCTTTTCCTTCCCTTTTACTAACGTATTGTAAGGAGAGGCATTCGAGTCCTCCTCCATCTTAGGTTGCATCGCAAGCAACTGCTTATAATTTCGCTTCGCTATAGCTGGCAATAAGACGAATTGACGTGGATCCTTAGGTAAATTCATCGTATTCTGTGCCTTCTTCTCTTTCGCTAACGTTACGCCCGCGCGCGAGTGTGCCATACGTGTTGTTACGCGCAAAAGTACGGGAGTATTCATCGCTTCCGAAAGAGCAAACCCCTTACCCACCATCTCGTATGCTTCTTGCTGATTGGAAGGCTCAAGACATGGTACTAATGCAAAGCGCGCATAGTTCCGACTATCTTGCTCATTTTGCGAACTGTGCATCGACGGATCATCCGCGACCAAAACGACCAACCCTCCATTCACTCCCGTAATGGCAGCATTCACAAAAGCATCCGCTGCTACATTGAGCCCAACATGCTTAAAACATACCATAGCGCGCTTACCTGCGTACGACATCCCGATCGCTGCCTCCATTGCAGTCTTCTCGTTAGCAGACCACTGGCGATGTATGTTCAATGCTGCTGCTTCCTTAGAAGACTGAACATATTCCATAATTTCTGTACTCGGCGTACCTGGATAGGCATACACTCCCGAGACCCCCGCATCTATTGCGCCCTGAGCAATCGCCTCATCGCCCAGCATTAAGCGTTTCTCCATTATAGTAATATTTTGTTTGCGTTTATAACTCTGAACAACAATACAGCAACGAAATTAGCACTAAAGTTGCTACTTAACCGCTTTTTATGCTTCTTTAGAAAGACTATAAAGCGTATTTCACATCCGCACCCCTCTCCATACAAAAAAGATGCGCCTCTGCTGAGCACATCTTTACCTTAATTTCTCTTTATTCCACTCCCCCTTTACGAGCCAGCATAGTATTAAGCATCAAAGAGAGGATCGTCATAGGTCCCACTCCCCCAGGCACTGGTGTAATATAACTACACTTTGGAGCAACCTCCTCATAAGCCACATCGCCTCGCAATTCCCAACCTTTTTCATTGGTCGTAGTCTCTACTCTATTAATCCCAACATCTATCACAATGGCACCGTCCTTGACCATATCTTTTTTCACAAAATCGGCTTTACCGACGGCAGCTATCAAGATATCGGCCGTATGGAGTACCTCCGCTAAATTCTCAGTCCTACTATGACATACGGTGACAGTGCAATCGCCAGGTTCGCCCTTCTGTAAAAGCATATTGGCTATAGGGAGTCCCACAATGTGGCTACGCCCCAGTACTACCACATGTTTTCCGCGCGTTGGAATCTTGTAATATGCTAGGAGCTTCACGATCCCAAATGGAGTAGCTGGTAAGTAGCATGGCAATCCTAACAACATACGCCCAAGACTCACGGGATGGAAGCCATCCACATCCTTACTAGGAGCGATACGGTGTGTTACATGCTGCTCATTAATATGCTTAGGAAGAGGTAATTGCACGATCACGCCATCGATTGTCGCATCATCATTAATAGCATCCACTTCTTGCAACAACCTCTCTTCGCTCACATCTGTGGCAAAACGTCGCACCTCGGATAAGAATCCAAGTTCTGCGCACTTTTTCTCCTTGTTACGTACATACGTCTCGCTAGCTGGGTTATCCCCTACCATGACGGCCACCAATTTCGGGGGACGCTCTCCGCGTGCAACTAAGGCATCGACTTCTGCTTTCAATTCGGCAGAGAGTGCTGCTGCCGTCTTCTTTCCATCTAGTATCTCCATCAAAGTTCTCCTTTTATAATAGAACAATACAAAGGTAGCATTTGTTAAAATGCAAGGTTGTTCTACATATTCTATACAAACTATCTATTTGATTATCAGTTACATCAAACACAATTTTGACACTACGACAAGAAAATCATGTAAAACACTTGTTTGGATATAAAAAGTATTCTAACTTTGCAGCGTTGTTCAATTGAACGAAAGTGGTTCTTTAAGTTTTTTTATTCCTCATTAGCTCAGTTGGTTAGAGCACCTGACTGTTAATCAGGGGGTCCTAGGTTCAAGTCCTAGATGGGGAGCAGGAATAAGGGTTCTGTGTAAAATACAGAACCTTTTTTGTATCTTCTAGCAGACTGTTACTTTGCATTATGCTTCCCCTACAGTTTCGATTCTTTCCCTCCCCTCTAGGCATGGTTCTATTAGGAGAAATCTCCTCCAAACTTTGCTTCTGCAGTTGGTACGATTCCAAATCTCCTGCCTATCTATTCCACATACAAGACAAATTACAACACATACTGCACCAAGATTTCTTTCTAGAAGAGTGCAATACGCCTCTACTGCAAGAGACAACACAACAACTCTCTGACTATTTTCTTGGTCGACTCTACTCCTTCTCTCTACCTCTTCTCCCACTCGGAACTCCCTTTCAAATTCGTGCATGGGAAATACTCAATACTATACCCTACGGCACCACATATACCTATGCCGAACAAGCGAAACGTATGGGATGTCCCAAAGCAACGAGAGCTGTTGGTCAAGCAAATCACTGCAATCCTCTAGCGATTATAATCCCTTGCCATCGCGTCGTTGGAAGTAATAGGACTCTTACTGGTTACGGTGGCGGAATAGAAATAAAACGAGCGCTCCTCGATTTAGAAATGCATTACGCTGTATAACAGCGATTTTTAATAAAACTCCTAACTTTGTTGGTATCGAGAGAAGATGAGTGGTTTACACTGTTTTTTTCCAGAAGGTTATTTAAACAATTAGGAGAAGAAAATATGAGAATTTCTTGCAACGGCTTCGCTACATTAACTGGCTTTATACTAACATCTCTATTTATAGTAGGTTGCCATGGCGGGACATCGCCTCGCAACAATGCTCGCGAAGGACTCTCTACAGAAAACGAAGAGAGCGTGACAGGCACACTCTCGGCGAACTACCCGATCCCATCGCTCGCTGATCTTACGACGAGCTTACAAAAGGCTGGGGTAGGATACGTAATAGATGCTGGAAGCGACCCAAGCAATGCCTCTCGATATGTTACCTCAACCAGCAGAGCTGTAAATCTTGGTGTTTATGGCTCTGATCTGCTGTATGCCTCTACCTACGGGATCAAGACCGATGTGAGCCGATATCTCGCTGCTGTCCTGACGCTATCTCAAGAATTGAATATACATATCTCGCTCCTTGAACATTTGAAAACATTAGGAGAAGCTGGGCTAGATAACAGAGATTCGGTACAAAGCAGTATCACAAAATCTATTTTCGAATCCTACGCTCTTTTTTGCAATTCGAATATGCAAGAAGAAGCCGTACTTTTTTTAGCAGGAGGTTGGATGGAGTCTATTTATTTAGGTTCCACAATTGCGAGTCTCAGTTCTACTAACTACGATGTCGTAGAGCTCCTCCTAAAGCAACAAGAGGCTTTCAATACAATTCGCAAGCTCCTGAGCGATCACAAAAAAACAGAAGATGGAACGTTCGTTCTCACGCTCTTCGACGAGATCGCTCCAACTTACGAAGCTCTGAAAGAATCTCCAAAGAACGAAATGAAGACGAGAGCTCTTGCTGACATTCTCGAATCGACTCGCACACGTCTGCTCAAAATGGGGATCGAGTAACTCTCCAAAGCTTTCTTTGCATAGCATTGTACTATACAGAGATCAACGATCAAGATATGGTTGTTGATCTCTTTCTTATACCTTCCCCCTTTATCTTCGTAAAGATTCTCTCTATATCCTAGATCTATACGTTTTCCAGCTTCTTGCACTCTATAGATCTTTAATACTACTTAAATAAGTTATGTAACTTCGCACTTTTCTAGTAGTAAGACCTTACTTTACCTCATTAAGAACTTTTATCAAGTACTATAGATGAGCGAACGCGTACTACGAGCTCTCATGCAGCTCTTTGCTATTATTGGTGGCTCTTCGGCAGACAATCGCGATGCGCTTCGCATTCAACGACACACTGTAGCACTTTTCTTGCGCCAACAGATTGCTGCTAATCAGGTCGAGACCTATCTTGCTATCTACGACGAATACTTTCGCGAACACTTCGAGAGACTCCTCAAGAGCAAAAATTCGCTAAAACACCGCTCACGAAGTAGTGTACGTGTTATTCGGATATGCGAACAAATAAACCTCGAATTAGAACTCGAACAAAAATTTATCGTTCTCGCTCGCCTCATTGAATTTGCACGCCAGAGTGGGAATCGTATTGACGCACAACAACTCGAGTTTATTACAGGCGTCTCCGACTCTTTTTACATCGAACGCTGCGAACTCAACGAGCTACTCTATTTTGCTGGAGCAGATAATATTCCCCCCGCCGTACAATGTTCTGGAGCACGAGTTATCCACGTACTGGACTCCGAGAATACCACTTCGCAATATTCGCAACACTTAGTACTCACTCGCCGACATCTAGATGGCGAACTCCTTATACTCAATTTAACGCGTGCGCACCTATTCCTAGTTCGGTATATCGGGCATTCTATCTTGCATATCGGCGGCCAACCACTCCATAGTAGCTTACTCTACCCTCTGAGTATCGGATCTAGTATCCGTGGTCAAAACGTCGCACCCATCTACTATGCCGATATCGTAGAATGCTTTGCACCACCCTCCGTACGCAACCGCATCCGTTTGGAAGTAGAAGAGGTGAGCTACAAATTCCTCAATGGTGTGTACGGACTAAATAAGATCTCCTTCCGTCACAACGGCGGGCAATTAGTTGGAATCTTGGGATCGTCCGGAGCTGGGAAATCTACCTTACTCAGTATTATGAATGGGCAGCTAGCCCCGACACAAGGGCATGTCCTACTCAATGGCACAAATATTCACCAGTATAAGGAGGTGGTAACGGGAGTCCTTGGCTACGTCTCGCAGGATGATCTCCTCATTGAGGAACTCACCGTATATCAAAATCTCTACTACGGAGCGAAACTCTCACTCGTTACCAAGACAGACGCTGAACTCCGCTCGCTCGTAGAAGAACGCCTACGGATGCTCGGGCTATATGAAGTACGCAATCTCCGAGTTGGATCGCCTCTCGACAAAAAAATTAGTGGCGGCCAACGCAAACGTCTCAATATTGCACTCTCTCTGATTCGCGAACCTTCGATCTTATATCTCGACGAACCCACGAGTGGTCTCTCGAGTCGCGATAGCGAGAATGTCATGGAAATGCTCAAGGAGCTTACACTCCGTGGACGCTTGGTATATGTAGTTATCCACCAGCCCTCATCGGATATCTTCAAAATGTTCGATTCGATTATTATCCTAGACACTGGAGGCTATCTCATCTACTATGGCGATCCTGTCGAATCCATCGAATATTTTCAAAATCAAAGCCGACACATCGGACTCAGTGAAGCGGAATGTCCCGTATGTGGCAATGTTAATGTAGAACAAATTTTCGATATCGTAGAAGCGCCCGTTGTCGACGAATATGGCAATCCTACTCGCGAACGTCGTATAAAACCCATAGAATGGCGCGAACATTTTGAAGATTCTCGAGCTAAACGACGCAAGAAAGCACAAGACATTTTAGGGGAAATCCCTCCCATTGAATCGATTCCCCGCACTAGCAATTTACCATCCCTCTGGCAACAATTGCGGACATTTATCGCACGCGATGCACTGGCAAAACTTGCAAATGTGCAATATATTATCATCAATATCCTCGAAGCACCCCTCCTAGCTGTGCTCCTCTCCTCTATTATCCGCTACTACGATATTAGCAAACAAGGGAATACATACACCTTGCTAGACAACAACAACCTCCCTATCTATATCTTCATGTCTGTCATTGTGGCATTCTTTGCTGGTGTGACGGGGAGTGCAGAAGATATTATAAAAGATCGCAAAGTCCGACAGCGCGAATCCTTTTTACACCTTAGTTGGGGAGCATACCTTTGGGCGAAAATGTTCAATATGATCGTTTTGGCTCTCTATCAAGCACTCATTTTTACTTTCATCGGCAATGCTATAATGGGCATCGCGGGACTCACGTCCTCCTACTTCTTCATTTTGTTTGCTACATGGATCTCGGCTGGTACGCTCGGATTACTAATTTCAGATAGCTTTAAGACGGCCGTTACAATCTATATACTCATCCCCTTTCTTGTCATTCCACAAATTATCTTGAGCGGTGTTTTAGTTCGATACGACAAACTCAACCCCTCTCTTACAAACTACGAGTCCGTTCCTTGGTATGGCGAAATGATTATAACACGTTGGGCATACGAGGCTCTCGCGGTACAACAGTTCCGCAACAACGAATATATGCGTCCACTTTTCGAATACGAACAACTCCTTAGCCTCGCTGACTACAAACGTAATTTCTGGCTGCGAGAGATGGGAAATCAACTAAAACGACTAGAAAAAGAGGAGTGGAATGAAAATTTATTAGCCTCTTGGCATCTTTTGCAAAATGAATTAGCAGATGATGCCGACTACTATCGCGGCTCTGGACTACTCTTTCCTCTAGATCCTGCTTGTGCCGACATACCACCCCATCCCCTCTTACTACGTATGCTAAAAGCACATCTCGAACGCTTGGATCGATATTATACCAGACTCTACAGTCGAACCAATACTCTGCGCGACTCCGTCGTCCGCTCTATGCAAGGAACAACAGCACAGGAACATGCTGCATTTCATAAACTTAAAGAAGAAAACCACAATACGGCTCTCACAAAACTACTCCGTACACTCGATGAGACAGAAAATATCTCAGTCTATAACGGACACCTCATACAACGAAACGACCCTATATTCCAATACCCTCGATCTACTAATCTTAAAGCACATTTTTATGCCCCATACAAACGCCTCGGGAATGTGTATATCGCTACCTATTGGTTTAATTTGGTAGTACTCATCTCCTCTATTTTTATTCAATGGTGTCTGTTGTATTTCAGACTGTTGAAACGGCTCATCAATCGTATTGAAGGGCTCTTCTAAACAGTTTCTGATAATTTTGCTGTTTGTATAATACGATCTAAAGGAAAAAGAATGAAAGCTGATATCAATCGCCGTATCGCAGTAAGCTATACACTTACTGTAGAGGGCAAAGTAGAGGATAGTGCTAGTAGCGAAAATCCATTATCGTTCGTACTCGGACTAGGACAACTCCTCCCTGGGTTCGAAGAGGCTGTATTAGGCAAAGAAGTAGGCGAGAGTTTCGAAGTCGTACTCAGACCAGAGGACGGGTACGGTATCTATCAAGAAGCGAACAAAGTGGAGCTCCCCATCGATATCTTCACTGTGGATGGAAAGGTAATGACCGAAATGCTCGAAATCGGTCGCACTCTCCCTATGCAAACCACCTCTGGCCATACAATGATGGGGAAAATCCTACGCGTAACCCCAGAGATTGTTGAGATGGACTTCAATCACCCTCTAGCAGGGAAAACACTCCATTTCACAGGAAAAGTAGAACTCGTAGAAGAGGTGAGCCCCGAAGAATTAGAGGAGATGCAATCGCATCATAGTTGTGGATGTTGTGGAGGCGACTGCGACGAACATCACCATGAAGATGGAGGTTGTTGTGGAGGACATCATCATGGTGATTGCGAAAAACATGAACATGCAGAGGGATGTTGTAACAAACATCACCATCACGACGACTAGTACGAACAAAATAACCATACCTCTGCAAATAAAGGGATAAGACTTGTATTTTATCCCTTTATAGTATATAACAACGGGGTGTATAAATAACCTTTGCAGCAGACATATAATAATCGCTTGCCGCGAGTATACCGTCTGCTAAGACCACGGGGTTTCCACAGCCGTGCTGGAAAGACTCACCACCGCCATACGGCGGGGTTCTATAACCTCGTTCTTCAAACG
>CBDEMG010000041.1:0-72382 GCA_965240855.1 uncultured Bacteroidia bacterium
GAAAAGGCTCTTGCCAAAACGACGAGGACGCGAGAGGAAGTAGAATCCTCCCTGTCTTTGAAGATCGGCAACGTACATTGTTTTATCAACATAAACTAGCCCACGTGCCCGAATTATTTCAAAGCGCTGCTCACCTGTCGGAAGATCGCGGATATGTTGTACAACGCCCATGTCCCACTACTATCGTTTCCAATGCCAAAATACAAAAAATGAATTTATCCTATACAGAAAAAATCTCTTCAATACAAAAATTCATTCCATAAGTTTAGCTTTTGTGATGCTCAATAACATCTTGCTTTTTCATCGAAATAACGAATTCAGCAATTAACACATACTTTGTGGTTATTGCGATTGCTGTACAATAAATTAGTATAGGTCATTGACTTATAGCAACTTACGTATAAATCAAATAAAAGACTGTGGAATAACTTCTCGCTGCAAAAAGTATTTAAATATTGAGCTGTAAACTTCGTAGGTTAACGGAAACTCTCTTCTTCACGGACTAACGTCCTAAATTATTCAGGCGTCATATAGTGTAAACAATCCGAAATTTAAACACAACACTGTTCATACTAACACAGAAGATGGATTTAAATAGAATTACAAACAAAAAAAATATAAAGTATAACACTCTAAAAAATATTATACATCAGAATTTTAGATAAAATATTTCAATGCTCAGCCATACAACTATAATCGATTTGTTGTATGTACAAACATCTGTATTATACGAATCCAATTCTAGGATATCGAATAAACAATTTAGCCAGCTCATCACTATACATAGCAAGAAGCTGGCTAAAATGAAACACTAAAAATGTGTATCGTTTTATTTTAATATGGTGGACATTGAAGCGCCTTATAACGCCTTCCACGCTGAATCAATGGCATCTCATACGTCAGCGATAATTCATGCGAACCACCAGACCCTGGACCAAGTTTTGAAACAGTCAGATCATAAGTATAAACAACTTGCATTCGAGTGAAACGCACCCCTACCATGAAAGCAAGTGCATCACTCCCCGTATACTCCTTTACTAAGGGGATTCCTCGATACCACAAACCTAACATCAACGGGTTCTTATACCAGTACCCCCCTATCTCTGCTTGCGAAAACCGTCCTTGGATACGTGCATTGGCTGCTAAAGAAAAACTCTGATCAATACCCTTACGATACAAACTTCGTATCACAAATCTATAACCACCAAATAATGAAAATCTGAATGGAATCCTCGCTTTCTCACTATAAAAAGATATCCTCGGTTGCAGCATATGATCCCATGTCGCACCAACCCACATATTAGCAGAATGAAAAAGAAGAGAGGTTGAAATATCTATATCATAGACCGAACTTTTACCCAAACTCTGCATCGTAGTAGGACTACGCGGCGTATTCACTAACTGATCACCCCACAGCAAACCACTATAATCCAACGAGTGATGACGAAAGAAAAAACCTATCCCCGGACGCAGACTATAGGTATTGTTCAATGGAATTGAATACGAATAATCCAACCCTCCTATTATCGTCCCCAATTTCCCATCTCCCGCCAAATCTCCTAAAGCAAAAATCCCGATCCCACTCCGTAGACTCTCTACATTCACATCATACGATGCTGACATCGTCCTATACGTATTGGGTATTACAGACCACTGATCTCGATAACTCAATATCACTCGCTGACCAGCACTCGCTCCAGCATACGAGGGTGCTATATATATCGGGTTGGCAAAGAATTGCGTAAACTGCGGATCTTGTGCAAGAATAGACTCTACACCACATCCGATCTCAAACAACACTAATACCAATAACCACCGAATAATTCTCATTACTTTCTTAGTAGTGTTACATTACCACGGAGATCAAAGACCTCGCCATTAAAGAAATGTCCAGTCGCACGCCACGTGTAAACCCCCGTCTCACACAACCGACCATTTGTATAGCCATCCCAACCCCGTTTTATATCATCAGATTCAAATATCTGTTCGCCCCATCGATCATATACCCGAAGAATGTAATCCGATACACCCTCGCCATAAGGATGGAAAACCTCGTTCGCTCTATCATTCTCCGAATACAAACCACCATTCGACCCATCATTGCTCGGCTGAAATACATTCGGAAATACGAGATTCCCGGCAGGTCGCACTATCATACTCAGCGTGTCACTACTCCGGCAATCTGCAAGCTGCGTATTCGTTGCCTCTAAAGTGACGAGGAACTTACCTGCAGATGTATATGTATGTATAGGAGATCTATCATTAGAATACTCCCCATCTCCAAAATTCCACATGAACGACAAATTATCGCCTTCTGTCTTATTCTGACCCTTAATAGTCGCCTTAGGCAACATCACCTGTTCTGGGTACAAAGTAAAACTAACTTTTGGATTTGGCAACACATACACTACTGCAAATGCATAATTTACACCACCATCACCCGTCACCGTCAACTTCACATGATACGTACCTATCTTCTTATAGTCATGAACTGGCACTTTCTCCGTCGATGTTTCTCCATCTCCAAACTCCCACAAATACGTCTCCTCATCATGCATAACTCGCGAATCTCGAAGCAATGTCAATCGGAAAGGAACACACCCCTCATACGTATGTGCTGTAAAAGTAGGATCTGGATACGGAGGCAAGATATATGCCTTAACCTTCTCCTCCGATTTACAAAGTGGACTCTCTATTAGCAATGAGATATCGAACGCAAAATCATTACTTTTTAAGCCCCAACGACTATACTGATGCGTGGCAGGATCGCGTAGAGAACTCGTCGTTCCATCTCCAAAATTCCACTTATACTTCCAATTCGAAGGCGCTGGTGACGAAAGATTTGTCAACGTCACATTCGCACTCGGATACACTTGCAACATCGGCAACACTTTAAATCGCGCTTTAGGCGTTGCATACACTGTCACATTTTTAGACAACTCTGATTCACACCCTTGCGAAGTACGTGCCTTCAGTTTCGCTACATATACCACATCATTCACTGTCAAATTTTCATAAACATGTTCGGGCTCATCCATTTCATGCGGCACTGTACCATCTCCAAAGTCCCACGTAAAAAGCTTACTCACTGGTTTGTTCGAACGATTCTCAAACTTCACCATCAAAGGACTACATCCCTTATCCGATGGAGATATATCAAAATCTGCATGCGCTGCTGGATACACCGTTACTACTGAAGTCTGCTCATCCACACAACCATGATTCGATACAGCCTTCAACTTCACAGTATATACCACATTCTTATCCAAGGTATGCGTATATTGCTTTTTCACAGGATTACTATGCGAAACTGATACAGACGAACCATCACCATACTCATATGTAAAATTCAAGCCTGCTCCCTTCGACAAATTTAAAAACTCTACATCAAACGGCGGACACCCCTCACTCTTCCCATTCACTTCAAACAAAGCCTTCGGTTTAGGATATACTGTTACACTATGCTTCTTCTCCCCTTCACAACCATGCACAGAACGCACATGCAA
Organism: uncultured Bacteroidia bacterium; assembly: GCA_965240855.1. Classification (GTDB taxonomy): domain Bacteria; phylum Bacteroidota; class Bacteroidia; order Bacteroidales; family CAJPTX01; genus Bacteroides_D. The sequence goes on from CBDEMG010000041.1 coordinate 3,507, forward strand.
CGTTACTTCACGCACAACATCCAATGTATTATCATTATTAATAAGACGTAATACTGGATCTGCCGGTGTTGCCTCCTTCTCTTTCAATACCTGAACCCCATCTACACTCCAAGTATACTCCGTTTCCGCAGACGAAAATACATTAGTAGACAATTGAAATCTCGCATCGTATGGCGCACAACCAGGCTGAGGTGGTACGAAATCCGGATAAACTCCAGGATATATCTTTACCTTCTCCTCTACTTCCGATTTACACTGAGGCGCCGACGTAAAATACACCTTTAAACGTATCGCACCTTCTAAAATTTGAGCGGGACTTACTGTCGTGTTAGTAAATGTTGCACTCGTCTCTGCCCCATTCTGGATTGCAACCGTCCCTTGTGTTGCACTCCACTCATAGCTATAATTCGCATTCTGCTCTCCTACCTTAGCCTTTACATTTAAAGGGGTACAGCCTGAATACTTATCCAATATTATTTTCGAATTCACCACTGGATAAACCGTCACCTTCTTCGTTACCTCCGCACTACAATCTCCATTCAATGCTAAAAGTTTAACCTCAAACTCTTTAGGTGTTCCATTAATATCCCTATTCACTAACTCAAAACTCGGATGTAACTCTGCACTCAAAGACTGATTCTCCTCGCCATCTATATACCAACGATAACGTTTGGCTCCCTTGCTTTTATTCGTAATCTTCACCTTCATCGGCGAACATCCTATCGCCTCTGCAAAATCAAAGTCTGCTCTTATCTCAGCTCGCAATGTCAGCTCTTGTTCTTTTGTATCCTTGCAGACAACATTGTTGGCATATGTCGCTGTTGCAATCAATTGCAATTTTACTTTCTTGTCTGACGTTGTGGGATTCTGTACAGGTATTATCACCTCTCCCAGTGTTGTCGTAGGCGGAATTGTCGAGCCCACACCGCCCAATATATTCCAATTATACGTTGTCGCATTACGTGAATTATTCACCACGCGTACATTCCCTGGCGTACAAAATACGGTATTATCCAAAGAGAAATCTGCCATCACCTTCGGACATGCTTTAACTATCTTCTCCGTACTCGCGACACATCGTGTCACCGAATTCTCTATTGTCAACTTAATCTTATAATCCCGCTGCGCATTTAATGCCGTGTTACCATAAGTGTGTGTATGTGTCGGATTCGAATCACTCCCAGTATTTCCATCATCATAATCCCAAACATAATTGAGTTTTGGGGCACCCGTCGACAAATTGGTTAACACTACTGGAAATGGAATACACGCAATTGCCTTGTCTACTGTGAAATTCGGAATCAACTTCGGGGCTACCAATACATCTGCTGTAGCAGGCGCTCCACTCCTACACACTTTTCCAGTTGCATACTTCTCTTCAACTGTTAGCTTAACAGTCATTGTCGCATCTGTATTGGGCGCATTGTTAGGAAATAACCATACATGTTCTCCTGTTGCATGAAGGATCTCCTGCTGCTGTACTCCGCCCTCCATATAACCATAATCCCAATGAAAATCTCGACTAACGCCTGCTGCCAAACCTCCAATATTCCCGCGCGAACTATTCGTGAACGTTATCTTACGCGGGGTCTCGCATATGTTTCCATCCTCTTTTGTGAACAATGCGACGACCTCAGGATGAACCAATACATCCAACGAAGTTTCTACCTTACACAACGTTTCCTCCTGCACCGAAATCACTTTCACATGGCATGTCTTATCCTCCTGCGTCTTATTCTCAAACTGATGATCTACAAAATCATCATTATACGAAACCTGCGTATTTGCTCCATCTCCAAAATCCCAAGTGTGCGCAACATGAGCCCCACCCTTGGTATGAATATCAAAGATCAATGGTAGCTCACCCGAACACAATTCCTGATGTAAATTATCTGGACGAGGTTGTACTCCTAGAGTCAATTCCAATTTCGGTGGCACTACCACCTCATCCACACGTACAGGTCCTACAGCACACGTTACACCTCCGCCCCACGACTTACTCCCTTTATAAGTTATCTCATATTTCACAAAATCATGTAGACTCGTATTAGCCAACGTTACCTCCACTGGCGAACCATTTTGCTGCCCAGTAATCACACGTTGCGAACCACTCGATGCTCCCGTACCGATCGGCGTAAACGCCCATTCATAATCAAGTAAACTCCCTGAATTACTCAAAAACTCTAATTTGAATGGAAAACACTTATCAGTTATCTTGTACGAATTTATTGGTCGAGGTTCTGGATACACCGTCACTTGGGTTGTAGCTTCTGCCTTACAATTCCTATCATTATACGACTGCAACAATACTGTTACTATTTTCGGCGCATCTGTTACATTCGTGAATGTATACTTTATATCTGGACCATTTTGCCGCACAGGCGATGTCGATCCTACCTCAAAAGTCCACTCATGTCGTGTACTATTTTGCGAACTATTCGTAAAGGTAAGTTGGGCAGGTGCACAAACTTTGTCTGTAGGTAAAACAGTCGCTATTGTCGCCATCACCTGAGGCAATACATCAAAAGAATAGGTCGCACTCGAAGCACAATGCCCCGTACTCACATCCAGACGAATATTCTTAGTGCCAGGAGTATTATAAATATATATATCCGTCCCAGGAGCCTCTTCTGTTCCTCCGTCTACACTCCACGTCTTAGTATACGGATTGACCTTCGTTTTAGTCTGATCTATATATTGAATCTTATACGGTGTGCACTCATCTAACTTTTTAACTGTAAACTCTGCCTTTATCGAAGGATGTATACCGTACTTCTTAGATATCGTTTGCGAACAAAATTTTTCATTTATCGCCTTCAATGTTACAGTATATTCAAGATCCGTCGCCGTTTCATTCGTGAATTTGTAATTATAATTTTCTCCCTCACCAAAAATTTCTTGTGGCGGTGTCGTTGCAGGATTCGATATCTGCCACTCATATCTTGAACCAGCCACCACATTCAGTGCCTTCAACGTCCCATCCACATCAGGACAAAGAACGGTATTGGGGGCAAAAATCTGTGTTGTCCCATTAGGATCTATATAGTTCAACTCAAAATCTGGCGCGACACGGGGATATAATGTAAATTGTATCGAACTCGATTGTCTACAACCTGTTCCATCATCTATAGCCAAACTCACTACATGATTTACCGTTGCCGTTGTAGAAGTATTCTGCAATGTCAATTCATAACGATTCGAACCCAAATCAACAGGAACAATCGGTGTTCCATTCAAACTCCATTCCCGATTCGAACCTAATGCATACTCCGACTTATCTGTTATCACAACCTTTCGATTCCCTGACGCATCATCAGGACATCCTACAGGATCTGCATTCTCCAACGCCGTTATCACACGAGCTCCAACGTTAATATTCTCTTTATATACCTTCGTACAAGCATCTACTGGCGAAATCAATGTTACTACCACTGTCCAATTCGCAGGTATATTTCCCGCATTCGCAAATTCAAACTCCTGCTCCCATGCCGTAACTCCAGCACCAAGTGCAAATGTCCCCGTGGCAGGACTCGCTGCTCCCGTCCCGCCATTCATATCTACCTGCCACTCAATCGAACTCGTATTCCCAATATTCTCCAATCGCAACTTAAAACGATATGGCCAGCAATCCGTTCCTATACGTGTTACTATCATCGGATTCGCTGTCGGAGGAGGATATGCCTCTATTTCACTTTTTTTGCTCGCTTGACAGTAAGCATTGCCTACCGTCATCTCCAAAAATCGCTTTCGCTTCTCCGTCACCTCAAACGGATTCACTACATAAAAATCATTCGAGCCCACCATCGCCCTACTCCAAAACTGACCAGCTCCCGGAGTAGGATGTGTTGCATCCACTGGTTCGGTTAAACGCCACTCACGCCAAGTCGAATTCGTCGTCTTATCCTCAAGACGCAACAATACTGGAGTACAACGCTGATCGGGCACTCGCATAAAATCAAAAAGCGGAACTACACCAGGATTCACTACTACGGGTTGATAATCTCCAGCAAGTGTCGATACCTCCTCCTTACAAGTCCCCGACTTATCTGCTACGACCAGCTTAGAATGAAATGTTAATGGAACTGATCCCGTATTCTCTGCTGTTACAAAAGGCGATGTGGCATGAGACGTACTCGGGACAAAATCGGGTGCCGTACCCAACTCCCAATAATACGTAACACCCTTCTTCTGATTATTCTCCTGCGTATCCTTGAAAGTTATATCCAGTGGCGAACACCCCGCACCTCCCACAGGAGATGAAACTGTCGTTGTCACTACTGGACGAATAATTGGAGGATATACCTTGACCTTCAGAGTCTTTACACCACTACATGCACCATTACTCGCTATCACTCGCAGCTCATGCTCCATCGGATCTCCAGTTGTATTCTTTACAGCATTATGCGAATAATAGTTGAAATTTATAGGTGTGCCTATCGGTTGCGACGCCGTAGGTGGTGTCACTGCGGGAAGCGGCTGAGTCCCCTGTTGATCTATAAATGTACCATGACCATCTTCCATCACAGCCCACTCTAATTTCGTGGCATCTTTCACCTCTCGCACTGTCACCTGAGCAGAATGACTACCACAGAAATGTCCCGAACTCAAACCTGCTATTTCTATAATAGGATCTATACGAGGCGCTATTTTTACATCAAACACCTCCTTAAGATCTGCTGCACAAACCCCCTTTCGAGTTACCGTAAATTGCAGGGGTCTCGTTACATCCTTGATGGTCACAGTCTTCACCTTACTCGGTGCTGCAATCTTCGAACCTGGTGTCCACTCATAGTTAAAAAAGTCATTGGGATCATCTGGGGTCGTCTCACTTGCCGACAGCACTAACTTTCCCCCCTTACACATCGTAATCTCACGCTTTCCTGCTACTATAGGTACTGCGACCCACGTTCCCGCCTCATCTTTATAAAACAGCGGAGGCTTCCCACTTGCAGGTACGATATCAGCTTGTGAACCATATACAAAATTAGTCGGCACTGGTGCTACCGGTCCCATCGCTAGCCCCAAGTGAAATACATTCTCCTTATTGCGAATTCGATACTGTCGACCAGGCTTCAAAAAATCGGTAATATCCAACACATACTTCGCATCGCCTACTCCCGACGGATTCCCTATAAAACGCTCCCACTCTACTGCCGACGACGCACCCGCTATCGGTATATCATCATAATCAGAATAGTTGTTCAACTTTTGCATCAAAGTCGCGGCAGGATCTGACCCATCAACGGGCTTCCAAACACTACCATCCTGATATTCTATCACAAACGAGTTCGTTACCGCTATTCCACCATTCCACACAACCAAACGCATATATACACGCTGACCTGCAGGCAACGGCGTCGGCAATGACAAATCAGCCTTACGCACACCATTACATTGCGCGGCGGTCAAAAAATACGTCGGCCAAGCGGAACCACTCTGACCATATACACTTGTTATCGGGGTAAACAGAACGAACAGCAAGAACAGCAAGCTATAGGAAACTACGCCTATACTCACATATCGATTTGTCTGGTGTCCTAATTCTTTCATATCACACTGCACTTTTTGTCGTGTTTTTAAACACCCTCCCCCTCGATAAAGTTTTACGTACCACCCCTTGCAAAGTTTCATACGAAAAACTCAATATTCCCTCGCACATTACAAAAATAACACCTTAAAACGCAATGCCAAAAACAGACTTACCATTTTACACAAATTCCATTTCTAAACTTGCTGAAAGATCCTTTTATTACACGAAAATTAAACTACCGATTGAATATAACGTTCGCCCGAACGAAGCAACAACATATCTAACAGCACTATATCCACCATACTCTCTACTATCACCGGACAGCGTAATACAAAACAGCTATCATGCCTACCACCTATTTGCAAAGAAACTTCTGCATTGTTTTCCAAATCAAAAGCCAATTGCTCACAACTCACACTCGCTGCGGGACGAAAACCAACACGTATCTCCAACGCATTACCATTGCTCATACCACCAACAACACCCGCACTATGATTCGTACTCGTCGTCCCACTCCTATCCACCAAACGATCGTTGAATACACTCCCGCGCATCGCACACCCTTGCATACCTTCGCCAAAGGCTATGCTACGAACCCCCGGAATTGAAAATAACCCATGCGATAGTACAGACTCTAAACTATCGAAAAACGGCTCACCCAATCCTATCGCCAAACCCGTTGTCTTGCTATAAACCACGCCCCCCAAACTATCTCCTGCGTCCAAGACTGCTTGCAATGTGTTTGCCCACTCATATTCTCCTCCCACACTCTCCACAATCGCATCTGTCCTTACTCCCAACTTGGTCAAACAATGTCTTGCTAAGACTCCTGCTATAACCAAACCCACAGTCATACGTCCAGAAAACTGTCCTCCACCTCGCAAATCAGCACGACCAAAATATTTCTCTTGAACCACAAAATCTACATGTCCTGGACGAGGCACGCGACGAAATTTCTCATAATCCCTACTCTCCTGTTCGCGATTTCGTATCAATATACTCAAAGGGGCGCCCGTACAATATCCCAAATATTCCCCGCTCAAAATTTCCAACTCATCTTCCTCAACGCGCTGTGTAGTCCCCTCGCTCCCTCCTCGTCGACGCTGCAATGCACCCACAAAATCTACTGAAGATAGTTGCAAACCCGCAGGCAAACCCTCTATAGTAACCAATACCCCTACACCATGCGAAGCACCACTGAGTGTTATACGAAATACCTTCCCAAAACTATTCATCTCCTAATAAAACCATTTCATCTCTATTTTATTGCATTTCATTATCTGTCTTATATAATCAAAGCAGATCTCTGCTCCCGTTCTATACAACTTACTATCACAAAGAATCTGAGGATATTCTTTTTACTGAACATAATCCAACAAATGTTTTTTACTATAACACCTCTCATAGGAGGTAGATACCTATCTATCCACCCCCTTCTTCCTCTCAATTTATTTTTTGGGCATGAAGCATATATGGTTTTGCTATAATTTCTTTCTGAAAACTATTAAAATCGGCTATATCAAATCCTGGCGTTGCCTCTCGATTGAAAGCTTTTATTTCAAGTAAATCTACTGTTAGATTCTCAGGATTTAAATATAAATCTGGTGGCATCTGTGAGTTCATATTAATCCTAAAATCGTATTTATTCTTTTGAAGCCATCCAACAACCCATTCTTGAATTATGTTACCAACAACATCTTTTTGCTTTACAACAATATCAACATCGCCAAGATAAAAACGTATCTGCCCTTTTATCTCAAGAATTCTATCTTTTTCTACAAGACTCTCAAATAACTCTCTAGGTGTTACTGTATTCATAACAACGCTTCTATAATCTGTCGCGATAATGCCTCTATCACAGGCACTGCAACCGTATTCCCTAGTAAATCATAACCCTGTGTAAGCGGGATATCAAAACGAAACTCATCGGGGTAGCCGAATAAACGTAATCCCTCACGTAGTGTAAGAGGACGTATCCCCTTACCATCCACCACATAAAGCTTCGACATATCTGTTGCAACCAACGTTGGTGCGAAACCTCTAGGATCCAACACCTTACTTACTTCAAAACTCAATTTCCCTGTTACAATATTATACCCTAAAGGGAGTGTCGCGTCCTGTAAACGGTAGCGCCGTACTAATCCATTTTTTGTCTCCACTATTTCTTGCTTGGGATATTCTTTTTTTAAATATCCCTTACAAACAAGATCTTCAAGCATTGCGCCTAAATCTCGGTGTGGAAAAAATGTCGCTATCTGTTCTTGTGTGAGCGGCATACCATCCATCCACTTTATACCAAACTCTTGTGCCCACTTCTTTTTACGCCGCTCCTTAAAAATACTGTTTAACAGCTTTTTTTGCACTTGCGAGACCTCTCCTTTGAGTTCTAAATCCCAACTATGAATATTGGCAGTCCCGCCTCGCTTATCCTTAAACGATTTCCCATATAAATCCTCTATCGAATAAGTATCTAATAATTTATCAATAAAAGGAGACGTCGAAATTGGTTTGTTACGTTCCAATATATCAGCAAGTATTTTGTGTGAGGTTTCAAAAAAGCTCAAATCCAATCTCTTCTCTCGCGAACCTACAATGTATACTCGCCTTCTCTCCTAGGGAACTCCAAAGTCTCTCGCATTCAGACATCGCCACTGCACATAATACCCTAGCTGCGTTAAGTGTTCAAGCATCGTCGCAAACGTGCGCCCTATCGTTTGCTTTGGATCTATTCTGTCATGCGTTATCAACCCTTCTACATTTTCTAGAAGAAAGTAGCGCGGACGTCTCTCTAATAAAATTCGTTCTACCTCAAAAAAAGTGTACCTCGTGTATCCAAAAAACCATCACGTTTTCCCGCCACCGAAAAAGCTTGACACGGAAAACCTGCAAGAAGAATATCAAAATCGGGAAGCTGTTCAGGACACACGGAACGAATATCACCAACGACCTCCTCGCTCGGATGGTTTTGCTGTAATATTGCAATTGCAGCAGGTTTGATCTCAGAGGTCAGTATACACTGTGTTGCTATCCCATAGTATCGAGCTGCTAGCTCCAAACCAAGACGCATACCGCCGATACCCGCAAATAAATCAACAAACCGTATCATCAAAAACGAGACGGACAATACATTCCCTCTGCACTGCCCGTCTAATTGATTATAAGAAGTGAAATAAAATCCTCGTTCTTACCTTTTGGCGCGTCTAGCTTGCTCTTTTTGCAATTCTTGTAAACGATGCATAAAACCCGATTTCTTTTGAGGACGACTCGCATTTTGTTGCAACCTAGCTAACATCTTCTTCTCATCCACTGCAAAACGTATTAGGTAGGTCTGAGCTATAGTTATCAACGTTGCAAGAAAGTAGTAATAGCTCAAGCCAGAAGAGTAATCGTTAAACCAGAAAAGCATCATAATCGGCATCATATAGAGCATCATAAACTTCATACCCGGCATCTGCGCATTCGAACTCCCCGTAAGTCTATAATTCATTTGCGAAGAAATAAAGAGCGATGCCGCCATTAAAAGGGTAAACAAACTTACATGATCGCCATAAAACGGAAGCGAGAAGGGAAGATTTACAATAGCATCATAACTCGAAAGATCATCCGCCCACAAAAAACTCTCCTGGCGCAATTCGAACGATGCAGGAAAGAAACGAAACATTGCGATGAGAATCGGAAACTGAATAAGGATCGGCAAACATCCTCCTAAGGGATTAGCACCTGCTCGTTTATAGAGTTCCATCGTTGCCTGACCTCGTTTCGTCGCATCTTCTTTTCGAGAATATTTAGCATTTATCTCATCCACCTTAGGTTTGAGAAGACGCATCTTAGCTTGACTCAAATACGATTTAAAGGTCAATGGGAAGATCACTATCTTAATCAAGAGCGTTAATATCAAAATTATCAACCCATAATTGCTTATATACTTACTCAACCAGTAAAACACATTGATCACTACATACTTGTTGATCCAACCTACTAGCCAGCCCCCTAAGGGGATTACCCGCTCATACTCATGTTCGAATGCTGCTAACGTCTTATATAGATTCGGACCATAGTAAAACTCCAGCTTGTAACTATCCTCCTTACCACCAGAGAATGGCAGCATTAGTGTTGAACTATATTGCCTTAAATATCCCTCTTCGTTTGTCGGCTCTACTTTGATGTCAGTTTGTTCAAAACCCTGCTCACTACGCAATATCGCAGAAAAAAACTGTTCCTTGTATGCAAGCCACGATACTTTAGTATTTACTTTTTCCTCAACCGCTTTATCAGAGACATCAAGTTGCTCATAATCTCCATTAGTGGTATAATACGCAGCTGTAGTATATTCTAACTCCTTCTTTGCCCCTTTCTCCTGCTGTGGAGTACGCATCGTCCAGTGCAAATCTAAGTAGCGAGTACTCATGGCTAACTGCGCTTCCATATTTACAAAACGGATCTGCCACTGCATCGCATACGAGCCATAAGCTAACGAATAAATGTACTCCAAATATCCCCCCGCATGTTGCACTGGAAGACGAAATACTATGCGTGCCGTATCGCCACTTCCCAAAACTTTGTTGTGCGAAGATTCTATACACTGAAATTGTTGCTCCGAAGTGGCTACAGAACTCTGTGTAGTTAAAAAATGCAACGCTAAAGAATTATACTGCGATTCTTTGAAAAGAAGAAGCGAATCGCCATAATACGTCTTATACCCACGTATTTGCACAGAACGAGGATACGCTCCCAATGTATTGAACTCTACCTTCAATTTGTCGTTCTCCAATATTAGTTGACGCGACTCTCCCTCGACATAAAAAAGCGAGTCTACGGGAGTAGATGGAGACCCAAATACACTATCTTGCACCATGCGAGTCCGCTCCTCTGCCAAATGCTGCGCTTCGTCTGCGGCTTGCACTCGAGCTACAGAATCGCGTTGCGCTTGTAGCCGCGCAAGCTCTTCCTCACTCGGACGGTTTAAATAAGAAAATCCTAGTATGATCACAAAAATGATTACTAGACCTAATATTGTCTTTTTATCCATATAAAATTTACTCTCTTCCCCCCAGTTTCCTTTTGTCAGACTCCGAAGGATTTATTTTTGTTCTTACTTCTTCTCGACAGCGTGCGATTCTTTATACTGTAGCGCTGCAGCCACAAAGGCAGTAAAAAGAGGATGAGGAGCGACTACAGAGCTTTGATACTCCGGATGGAATTGCACTCCTACAAACCACGGGTGAGAGGGGATCTCTACTATTTCTACAAGATTAGTCTCAGGATTACGTCCCGTGGTAAGAAGCCCCTTCTCTTGCATAAGGGAAAGATACTGATCATTGAATTCGTAACGGTGGCGATGACGCTCTCGTATCTCTAGCTTACCATAAGCTTCTGCAGCTTTGCTCCCAGACGTCAGACGGCAAGCATACCCACCCAAACGCATCGTGCCTCCCATCTCTGTAATTCCTTTTTGCGCCTCCATAAGATCAATCACTGCATAACGTGTAGCACGATCCCACTCACGAGAAGTCGCTTCAGAAATTCCTACAACATTGCGAGCAAACTCCACCACTGCACATTGCATCCCCAAACAAATTCCAAAAAAAGGAATCGCATGCTCACGTGCATAACGTATTGCTTCTATTTTACCCGAAATCCCACGATGTCCAAAGCCTGGTGCTACCAGTATTCCATCATGTCCTGCCAAAAGTTCCGCACAATTCTCTCGAGTTAAAACATCTGAGGGAACTGCACATATCTCAACCTTTACATAATTTACTGTACCTGCATGCGTAAGTGCCTCATATATAGATTTGTAAGCATCGTGCAACGCTACATACTTTCCCACAAGCGCTATACGAACCGTATCTTTAGGATGATGAAAACGATCTATAAATTCACACCACTTCTCCATATGAGGTTCCTCACCCTCTGCGAGTTGTAGTTTGGCTAACACAGAGAGATCAAGCCCCTCTGCTTTCATCACTAAAGGCACTTCATAAATTGTCGGCACATTGATCGATTGAATCACATCCTTCGGCTTCACATTGCAAAAAAGCGCCACTTTATCACGAAGTTCCTTAGAAAGATCATACTCTGTACGGAGCACAAGTATATCAGGTTGTATACCGTTTTCAAGGAGCTCTTTTACAGAATGCTGTGTAGGTTTCGTCTTGAGTTCTCCTGAAGCCGCAAGATACGGAACTAGCGTTAGATGAATAAAGACCGTATTGTGTGCCCCTAGATCCCACTTTAGCTGGCGTACTGATTCTATATAGGGAAGCGACTCGATATCACCAACCGTGCCTCCTATCTCAATTATTACTACATCATAAAGACCCTTACTTCCCAACGAAAGTATACGACGTTTTATCTCATCCGTAATGTGGGGGATTACCTGTACCGTCTTCCCTAAATAATCTCCTCTTCTCTCCTTATTTATCACGTGTTGATAGATCTGCCCTGTTGTCACACTATTAGCACGGGAGGTCGGAAGGTTAAGAAAACGCTCGTAATGCCCAAGGTCAAGATCCGTCTCTGCGCCATCATCTGTCACAAAGCACTCACCATGTTCATAAGGATTGAGCGTACCTGGATCTATATTGATATATGGATCTAACTTCTGTATCGTCACTCGATACCCCCTACTTTGAAGAAGCTTACCAAGCGAGGCCGATATTATCCCCTTACCCAGAGAGGAAGCTACGCCTCCTGTCACAAACACATACTTCGTATCTCGGGGAGTAGTCTGTTCCGTAGTGTTACTATTCATAATCTATCTCATCTATCATAGCCCCGTAGTAGCACCATCAACAACGACTACGAAACTAAAAAAGAAACAACTACACTCGCCATAGAACGGTATAGCGAGTGTGTCTTCTAGAAATTCTCTATTTATTGCTCTGACCCTTTATCGCCTTATCCAACTCCTTAAGCTTCGATTTTCGCATGGCAATATCCTCCTTCATGCTATTAATTTTAGTCTCTTGTTGCTGAATAAGCGGATTAGTAGACGAAGTGGTTCGAAAAAACGACAAGTTATTCTCCATCAATTTACACTCCGACTCCATCTGTTGGATTTGTTGACGTAAACGAGCACGTTCCTTCTGTAATTGCGACTCGTTCCCATCCCCTTGTATCATCTCCTCTATCCGACTCTTAAAAGCCTCTACCTGTTCATTACGACGATCTACTCCAAGCGATTTATACACTTTGTTTACCAACTCTCGATAGCGCTGCTGAATACTATCCTTTTGCTTAAAGGGTACATGCCCTACGGCAAACCAGCGCGATTGCAGATCCTTAAGCCACTCTATGCCAGAAGCAATATCTTCCTTGTTGGCCTCATAGTGTTCTAACTCTTCAAGGATCGCCTCCTTAGCTACAAGGTTATCCTTTTCTTCTTTGTTACGATTCGATTGCGCCTCATCGCGATGCGAGAAAAAATAATCCATCGCACCACGGAATTTCTCCCACAACTCATCTCTACGTTTACGCGGAGCATAACCTATTGCTTGCCACTGTTTTTGCAAACCAATCATTGCATGAGTTGTAGCACTCCAGTCGTTGCTCTCTTTCATCGCCTCTGCTTGCGCACAAAGATCCTGAAGCTTTTGCAGATTATCTTTTCCCTCCTGGCGGACTACACGCTCTGTCGCTCGAAATCCTTCGAAAATCTGCGAACAAGCAGCCTGATAACGTTCTCGAATCTTACCTATAAGCTTATTAGGAAGATAGCCTAACTCTTGCCACTCCTTCTGTATGGCTTTCACTTTCTCTGTCGCTACACGCCAAGCTTGCATATTCGTTCGCTCCTCTTTGAGGAGCTCTTCTACCTGCTCACAGAGCGCTGTCTTCTTCGCTAAAAGCGCATCGTTTAGTTCCTTCAGCTCTTCAAAATACGAGTGATGCTTTGCATTTATAGTACTACTTGCTGCCGAAAAGCGCTCCCATACCTCTTCTCGTTTCTCTGGTGTCTCAGGACCTATCTCCTTCCAAGCCTGATGAAGATCTTGCAACTTCCGAAATGCATCTATTACATCTTCATTCTTTAGAAGATCCTCAGCCTGCTCACAAAGTCGGAGTTTTGCCTCAAGGTTCTTTTTATAATCCAAGTCACGCATATCCCGATTAATCTTCAGATAATCGTAAAATCTACGTACCACTGCATTATACGATTGATAGAGATCCTCCTTATCTACCTGAGGAACAAGCCCTATCTTATTCCACTCCTCCCGCAATGCATCAAACTCCTTATAAGTCTCGCCTTTCACTTCATCGCGTGCTGTTAACGCATCGATCTTCTTTATTATTTCCTGTTTTAAGCGAAGATTCTCTTTTCGTTCTGCTTCTACTGCCTCTGCATGTTTCCTCTTACGCTCTTTGTAGGCTTGGATATATTCACGAAATTGCTGCTCTTCACCTTTAAACGGAGCTTCAAAAATTTCCTCTCCATGCTCCTCTATAGATTCCCACTCTTTGCGTGCCTGCTCACGCACCGTTTCCAATTTTTTATAGAAAAGCGACTGTAACAACGATATCCTATCGCGAGTCTTCTCACTCAGTTCCTCTTTAGCTATCTGTGCAAGCTTGCTCAAGAGTTCCGTAAGTGTGAGCTCCGAATAGTCGTCCTCAGGCGCATGACTCTCCTTCTCGTGTGAGGGTTCAAGCGTAGACGATTCCGCTTCTACAGCTTCTTCTTTCGCTGCCGACGAACTAGATTCTTGTATACTTCCCTCCCCTGCGTTCTCTGGGGTTGTTGCGTCAGTTGTAGCTCCCGCTACAGCCGTCTTATTCAATTCTTGTTCTTGCTCAGACATTACTTAATCTCCTTCAGTCATTAAACGACTACTTGCACTTTTACACACTCTCTACTATATACACGCCTCAGTTATACAGACAACCAGTACAACCGTTTTAGGTCGTACAATCTCATTGTTTCTCTCTAAATCGGATCTCCTACTTGATAACAAACTACGCGCACAAGACTAAAATTTGATTGCACTCGGATCCTCTGCAATCTTTTCGCGTATCTTACCCTCTAGCTCTGCAGCAATCTCTGTATTTTCTAGCAGAAATTTCCTAACATTTTCGCGCCCTTGCCCTAACCGATTGCTTGCATAACTAAACCACGAACCACTCTTTTCAACATACCCAAAAGCGACACCAAGATCAAGGAGCTCAGAGACTTTCGAAATCCCTTCCCCAAATATTAGATCACACTCCACCTTACGAAATGGGGGCGCTACTTTGTTCTTCACAATCTTTACACGAATACGATTACCATAATGGTCATCATTCGAGTCTTTCAGTGCCCCAATCCTTCGTATATCTAGACGTAACGACGCATAAAATTTCAAGGCATTGCCTCCAGTTGTCGTCTCCGTCGGTCCATACATCGTCGCCCCTATCTTCTCGCGTAACTGGTTAATAAAAATACAAACAGTATTAGTCTTTGAAATCGTCCCCGTGAGTTTTCGCAGCGCCTGCGACATCAGACGTGCTTGCAAACCTACCTTTGCATCGCCCATCTCTCCTTCCAATTCCGCCTTCGGAGTAAGAGCTGCCACCGAGTCTACCACTACAATATCCACTGCCCCAGAACGAATCAACTGATCTGCTACTTCAAGTGCCTGCTCCCCATTATCGGGCTGAGAAATTAAGAGCATATCAATATTTACTCCAAGATTACGTGCATAGGTTGGATCAAATGCATGCTCCGCATCTATTATTGCAGCTATCCCATTTTGCCGTTGCACTTCGGCTATGGCATGAATTGCTAATGTTGTCTTCCCTGAAGACTCCGGACCGAATATCTCGATTATACGACCTCGTGGATAACCCCCTACTCCAAGCGCCACATCCAATAGGATTGAACCCGACGGGATTGAGGGTATATCTTCTGCTGCTGCACGAGCTCCTAAAGTCATGATCGTCCCCTTGCCGAAGTCTTTATCGATCTTCTGCATCGCCATCAATAACGCCTCGCGCTTATTCTCGTCTACCGTCGCAAACTGTGCGTTCTCTTCTACCTGAGCTTTCTCTTTTGCTGCCATAAAATGTCGAAAACTTACTATAAGCGGATAACCCGTTTACTCTAGTACATTACTTTTTTATTCTGAAAGCGCACCATTCTCTGGCACTTCTAATGTCTCAAGAAAATGTAGCAGCTTCTCCTTGCTATAACCATCGCCCTCTTCAAAAACACCTGTACCGATCTTACGAAGTACCACTCCCTTGCTATCCAAAAGAACAAATGCGGGAAAACCCATATCCGTTGGGTCAGCCAGACGCGCCATCGCTTCACTATTCTTGTTCGCTTTGCCATAGTAGAGGTGCACCCACTCAAACTTTTTTTGCATAGCATCCAAAAGCTGAGAATCTTCGCTAATCGTCTTATTCAATTGCAAACACCACTGACACCAATCCCCTCCCACTTGGACAAGAATATATTTACCGCTTCCCTGAACTCGTGCTATCGCCTCATCAAGCTGCTGAGAACCATCAAGCGTCGCGTCGTAGTGAGGGACTGAAGAGACACAACCTATGCTAAAAAGTGCCACACTTAACAATACTCCAAAAAACACTCTGCACATTTTTTGCATTGCCATTCCATTAAGAAAACAAACACCCTTACAAAGATATTACTTATTTCTAAGTACTTTTCTAAACTTGTGCTCAAGAACTACTGCCCCAAAGCTCCACTAGTTATAGAAAGGTGAAACTATACCCTTTATAAAACACCTAACCCTCATAAAAGGCACTTCTTTTACTTCAATCCTCTCCATTCCTCGTAGGTTTCACACCCCTATCAGAGAAACTAGGTACAACAGAAATTGTATCTAATTATATCGTCGCACATACACCTTCATTCTCTCAATAACTCAAGGACGACTGTAAAAAATAACAGCACTGGTTTTGAACCGCTAGCTGCCACTAAAAAACATGACTAAAAGAAATAAATACACCTATCTAAACATCCTTTCACTATATAGTGTATAAATATCTAATGCGTTCTATGTCATACTGTTCCTCTGTAAGAATGAATAATTCTACCATCGATTACATACAAAAAAAGCGCGATCAACCCTAAACGTCGATTCGCGCTCTCTGCGGAGAGAAAGGGATTCGAACCCTTGGTACTCCAAGGAGTACAACGGTTTTCGAGACCGCCCCATTCGACCACTCTGGCATCTCTCCTTCCAGTACAAAAGTAGTTTTTTTTAAGACAATTGGCAAAAAAAGTGAAATCGCAATTCTTTCCACAAAGCACAGAGTATAACGCAGATTACATACCGTGTTTTGCTATTTGCGTAAATACTTATACCTTTGTGCTGTTGCCTCTTTAGCTCAGTTGGTAGAGCGGCTCATTCGTAATGAGCAGGTCGTGGGTTCGAGTCCCATGAGAGGCTCAAATAACAAAAAGAGCGACCTAAGGGTTGCTTTTTTTACTTTAATACATTTCCCCATTCCCTGATTCTACCGTAAGTTCTGGGATTTTCCCCGCATTATCAAAAAGCGATTGCATTATACTATCTTGTCTTCTCGCTTGCTCTGCAGCATTTACTGGTATCCCTTTTTTGTATTCGATTTGTTCTACTATCACACCATCAAGATCCCATATGGTCCAATAACCCTCACGTTTACCAGCTATATACTTTCCTGCCATCCGCTTAGCACCACTAGAGAATAATGTAACAACTTCTCCATCCACCACATCTTCGACCATGTTCCAACGCATGCGAAGTGCCCCTGTCGCATAATATAACTCCTGATTCCCATGCTGTTTACCCTTATGCCAACGCAATCGCTCCGCCAATTTCCCCTCGTCAGAATATGTTAGCTGCTCTCCCTCCTTTTCGCCGCGTATCCAATGTTCTACTGCTACAATTTGTCCACTCGTACCATAATACTGCCAAAGACTATCCTTCTGCTTATCGTAAAAATTCCCAGTACCAACCAATCGTCCTTCCGGCGAAAAAAGTTTTGCCTCCGATGTGTGTCCATCCGAACGATGTATTATCTCCGCTCGTTTTACACCATCTTCGTCGTAGCGCACCATGCGACCTACTGGTTTTCCTGCTCGGAACTCTGCCAAGTAAGCCAACTTCCCATTACGATAATACCGTTTCCAAAAACCTGTGCGTTGCCCTTTTACATTCACCTGATTGAACACTGTATCCTGGCATACTCCATAAGCCCAAAAACTGACTTGCATTAACAACACACAAAATATCTTTACTCCTAGCATATTCTCTCTATTTTCGCTTCCAAGCTCCTACAATAGCACCTACTACAAATGTATGAATTCCCGATTGCGAATGTGCATAATACTCCGCAGGAATACTATTCCTAAACTTTGTCACATCAAAAGGCTGTGAATACATTATCTCACACTCATAGATCTGTCTCGCCTCCAGAAAATATGGTGTATTGTTCGGTGTGTAAGCAAGAGTTAAACCTAATGTTTTCGCTTTATCAACAGAGCGCCCCGAATTGGCTCCCATAAAGTCTGCTACTGCACTATCAACAAAAGACATGACCGTAAAATGCGTCGAAGGCTCCAAAAATTCGAAGGTATAGCGTGCAGGTGCTACATATACTGTCATCGCAGGCTGACGCCATACATAACCTAAAGCACCCCACCCGATAGTCATCGCATTGTAGTCCAAACCTTTCCCTACTAACAATATCGGAGCTTCTAAAAAATACGAAAACGGATTGTCTGCAAAATCTGTGAATAGATCTACTGGCTCGAAATTCTTATCCATAAAATTCCTCTTTTCGCTACTTCTACTCGCTTAACGCTTCTACACATGAAAAAGATATATCGCAATATCTTATGTTTTCATTATTTAGACAATATAAACTGAGAATCCCGTACACACATTCTCCCTCAGAGAGACAACGATATCTTTTGAAGATCTATCAACTTCGAAGCTCTCATCTGTTCCTACTATACTGCAATAAAAAATCATCAGCCGTAATACACGACTGATGATCTCTATAAATATATTCTCCACTCCCTAAAATTTCTTGTACTGATAAGAATACATTACTCGATACTTATAGGGTGCATAGTACGAATCTACTTTTACCATATTCCCCGATTGGTCAAACTCCGAATCCTTTTTCGAGAGTGCTGTCGGATCTCCATCATTCCATTGCTCCGTTACGAGATTACCCTCGGAATCATACGCATAATCATTGTTTACCATGTCCTTCCCTGCATTCCCTTCTTTCTTTAGTATCTGAACAAGCTGTCCCTTCGAATTAAAAATATATTTGAGTGCATGACGAAACTCTCCTGCATAGCTCTCCGTCTCCGTCTCAATTCGCTTTTGTGCATCGTACGTATAGACAATCTTGCGCATCTCCTTGCCATCAGAGCCTATCTGCAAATCTTTTATCAGATTGTTATTACTATCAAACTCCTTCTCTATTGTATAAGCAGCACCCGTCTTCGGCGTTACTCGAATCTGTTGCTTATTACCATTGTACGAATAGATCCAACGTTCTGCTACGGAGTTGTCTGCATTGAAACGCGTAATATCCGCTAATCTCCCATTAGGCAAATAATTGTACACTACTCGATAATTTGCCGAACCATCAAACCCAGTCTCCGTCTTCTTGTACCCCTTAGCATCGTAAGTAAACACTTGTTTGAAAGAAACCTTCATCTTCCCTTTCTTATCTATGGGTTCCTCCTTCCGATACTCAAGACGCTGTCCAAGATCGTTATATACATAGTATAAACGGGAAGATTCCTCTCCATTGGCCCGATAGTTTACGATCAAGACAGGATTCCCATTCCGATTATACGTAGTAACGCTCGTAACATATCCCTTGGGAGCAGGCTTGTCCTTTGTATACTTATGCGTATACTGCGTACACTGTTCGATGTGGTTGGAAGCCATTCGCTGGCGCTCGATACTCTCGCGATCTAGTTGCGCAAAAAGAACCGATGGGATACCTAATAAAAAGACGAACAACAAATTCTTCATCACCTAATTCCCTCTAACTAAATTGCGTTTTCCGCAACTCCTGTTTTATAACTACCCGATTGCAATCGCGCTCTAAACCTCTCCTGACGTTCGCGCAACTCCTGCCGATTTAATCTAGACTCGACGGTAAAGAGCAAACGATCCTGACCATACTGCGAGAACCACCAATTAAACTCCGAACTCTTGCGTGCAATCTCTATCAACCCTAAGCCAGCACCACCTCGCTCACTCAGCATACCTGTTGAAAGCTGTGCCATATATTGCATTCGCTTTGCCTCGGGCGACAGGGAATTACTATTCCCTAACTTCGCCTCTAACTTCTGACGCATACTCTCCACTACGAAATTCGCACAACGAATTATTACCTCCGCCTCTGTTACCAACAAATGGTAAGAGATCCAACACGGACAATTATTTGCACCCTCCGTACCTACGTGCGGCTCATGAATTACTTTCTCCGTACCCCAACGAGCCCCATGCCGATTCACATTCTGCATCAATTCCACCGTAATGTGATGAGCGCGTGTATAAGCTTGGTAACAATCCAAAAGTTCATGAAAACGGTCATTGTCCGTCAAACTCATCTGGACGAAATTCGAGAGAGTCTGATGATCGATCAACCCCGTATAACGCAGCTCACCAAGGATGTCAACAGACTCCTCACCACGACTTAAATCATTCTCTAAATGATCGGGCATTTCAATTTCCGTAATTAATACCCCTCTACCTACTTTCGTTGCACAAATATACGCAAATAGTACATATTTTCAACCTTTTTTACGTACTAATATATTTCATACACCACCACATACACTCCACTGCGCTCTTATTCTTCCAAAAATTACCTCCTACACTCCTCTCTCTAAAGCTCACTTTTTCTTTGTGAATTACTAAAGTCGTAACTATTATCTTTGCAGAAGGGTATACCTTAATAAAATTTGTGGAGATGTGCTCTAAAAAAGACAAAGCCACACGGTGGAGTATCTATTCTGTTCTACTCGCTGCTATCAGCTTAGTAGCCTGTACGAATGACGACAAAGACGAATTCGACAACGTCCCCAGTTTACGAATTACGCGCGATACCATCTGGACTGCAAACAAACCCATCACTATCGATGGCACACTACGAATAGAAGGTGCTACTCTCACTATTCTCGCCGGAACCAATATCCGTATGGGCGAAAATGCTAGTATCCTTGTCGGAGAAACAGTGCCTGGAGCTCTCAATATTAATGGTTCGCCCGATCTTCCCGTGCGGATAATTGCCAAATCAAGAGGGAGCTACTGGCGTGGCATCCACTTCCTAAAAACAAAACCCGGAAACTTTATCCACGGTCTAGAATTGCGACAAGCTGGCAATCAAGAAGCACCTGCAATCAGTATTCGAGATCTCAATTTCGCCATCACACACCTCAAACTACTAGAGTGTGGAGGCAATGGGCTCGATATTGCTAAAGCTAGCAACCTACCCCTACTCTCCAACATAGAGATTCAAGCGTTCAATGGAAATCCAATCCGTGGCGATGCTTCACTCCTACTTGCACTAAGCCTCAATATACACCTTGCTACTAATGGAGGAATTTATCTTACAAGTGGCACCCTAAATACGCCTCGATGCTTTTTCCCAAATTACGGATGCCCATACATCGTCAGATCAGAAATTGCAATCGATGCGAACGAAGTAATCTTCGACGAACTAACGCGCTTCGAATTCGAAAAAGGTGCTACATTCAATTTTGGACAACTCAACAGAACCACTCTCTGCATCAATAAAGTAACCTTCTCCGCGCGCATGCCCCAAAAAGGGGGATGGCGAGGACTCGTTATCAACGACAGAGTAGATCCCTATACTAGCTATATCCGTAACTCGATCTTCGAATTCGGTGGCGGTAGCAACGAAAAAGGGAATCTCATCGTCTATAACCTCAAAGGTCTCGAAGTCTCCCATTCATTTTTTCGCTACAGTGCAGGCTTTGGTGTGGTTCTCTACAATTCTACACTCCGAGGTCAGAACAATCTTTATGAGGAGAATTCGAACGGATCAATTAAAAACGCTCAGTAAGAGCAAAGCTCCACACCACTACAATTATGAATACAAACCAAAATACGATTACTCCTTGTGGAGAGCTCCTCGGAGGATTGCATGGCGCTAGTGCTCGAACACTCCGTTGCGGAACACAGCTCCTTAGCCTTGAAAAACCCGTTGTCATGGGGATTCTCAATGTCACGAAGAATAGTTTCTACCCAGAGAGCCGATGCTACTCAACGCGGAAAATTGCAAAACGTATCGAACAGATTATAGACGAGGGAGGAGCCATTCTAGATGTTGGAGCTTGTTCTACTCGACCAGGAAGCACACCTCCAACCCCAGAACTCGAGTACAAGAATCTCCGTAAAGCTATCGCTATCGCACGAAAAATAACCTCATCCCTCCCCATCTCCGTCGACACATACCGTGCAGATGTTGCAGAAAAGTTGATAGATGAATTCGGTGTCGAAATTATCAACGACATCTCAGGTGGAGGGATCGACGAGAACATGTTTGCCGTAATAGAAAAATTCCGCACCGCATACATCCTTACCCATATACAAGGAACACCCGAGAACATGCAAACCAACCCGCACTACGAAAATGTGGTGGAGGAGGTAACGCACTTCTTTACACAACGTGTCGTAGAATTACGCAGACGAGGTGTAGCAGATATTATTCTCGATCCAGGTTTTGGGTTCGGGAAATCACTAGAGCATAACTATACTCTCCTACGCAACCTTGCAACCTTTGCAATGCTCGAACTCCCAATTCTAGCAGGTCTCTCACGCAAGAGTATGATATATAAAGTACTAGAGACAGATGCCGAACATGCTCTCGAGGGGACACAAACGGTCAATACACTAGCACTGACCAACGGCGCTTCTATCCTCAGAGTACATGACGTACGACCCGCAGTAGAAGCAATCAAGCTATTTGCATGCTACTCGCAACAAAACAAAATTCTCTAAAACAAGCACCACTTCTGGACATGCAAAGACGGTAATTGAGTATGGCGACACAAAGTCTTATTTCCGTCGGAATACTCGATGTGGTAGATATTCTCCTCGTGGCATTTCTGATCTACAAGATCTTCAAGATGGCACGCGGTACGACAGCCGTTACCATCTTCTGGGCCATCAGTTCACTCTATGCTATTTGGGTAGCAGCACGCGCACTCAATATGGAGCTCACCAGCACCATACTCGGCCAAGTGATGGGGGTAGGACTCTTAGCTCTCATCGTCGTCTTCCAACAAGAGATCCGCCGTTTTCTACTCTACGTAGGAAACTACTACAAGATGCGGCAACGTCTCTCTCTCAAACATCTACTCAAAGCAAAACTCCTCAAACCCAAGGGGAGTATCCTCTCAGAACTTGCTATTGTAGAATTGACTGACGGATGCGCACAAATGGGAATCGAACATACTGGGGCTCTCATTGCTATTGCTCGAAAGGAGAGCTTGCAAGAATTTATAGCCACTGGTGTTAGGATTGATGCGCTGATCAAAGCTCGACTCATCGAAAACGTCTTCTTCAAAAACTCCCCTCTACACGATGGGGCACTCATCATACACAACAACCGACTTGAAGCTGCGCAGTGTATACTTCCCGTCTCAAGCAACAATAATATCCCAAAACGACTCGGATTACGACACCGAGCGGCCGTCGGTCTTGCCGAAATTACTGATGCGATACTCGTTGTCATCTCCGAAGAGACGGGAGCAATAAGCCTCTTCTATGGCGATTCGCACAGTGAGGGGCTCACTCCCAAACAGTTGCAACAAAAACTAACTGCACTACTCACTTAACTGTTTGCTGCTCCTTTACGCTTGGGAGAAAAACGCGACTCCGTCCCCGAGAGTAAACGACCAATATTCTTACGGTGTGTAAACAATAGCAAAAGTGCTACGACGATAGCAAAGATTAACAAGGGTAAGTCGCGAACACGAAACAAGAAAAAAAGAAAAAAAGGAAACGATATCCCTGCCAACATCGATCCCAATGAGACATATCGCGAGATAACCAAAACTAATGCAAAGACTCCAAGTGCACATAACGTTGCAAGTGGATGTAACGCAAAGACTACGCCACAGAGAGTTGCAACTCCTTTACCACCACGGAAATGAGCAAAAACTGGGAAAATATGCCCTAATACCGCAAAAATCCCAAACGATATGGCACAAAGAGACCACGAGATCGCAAAATCCACTGGCAGAAAATGATAAAGACTTGCAGCACCAAAACCCTTAAGGAGATCTATTGCGAAGACTAGTAATCCCGTAGGAAGCCCAAGTGTACGTATTGTGTTCGTAGCACCAGCATTTTTACTACCATATTCGCGCACATCTATACCAAAAAAGACCTTACCCAACCAGACCGCCGTAGGTATACTACCCATTAGATAGGATACGATAGCAAATAGTACAAAACAAAGTATTGGAGATAGCATTTTACTAATCTTTGATTGTACAAATTTACGGTAATTTTGCAGCTAGAGGCTAATATTCTCTCCCTAGAGAACTGTAATACATTAACTATGGATTCGCAGGATTTCGAAATCACAGAAGAGCAACACCAACGACAACTTCTGGTTGCTACTACACGCGAACATTTGCTCGCAAACGACATCGAAGAGCAACTCGGAGCTCTTGCCACAATACAGGAATACGAGCTCGACGAACTACTCGTAGAAGTCATCACTTTGTTACAAAACAATAATGAAACGCTACGAAAAAAGATCACTGACTTCTTGATCGATATACACTCCTCGGCACTCGTTACCCACATGCAAGAAGCCTTAAAGCGCTCATACGCAGATCAAACGCTCGCTCTCATCATCTCCATTTGTTGGATGAGTCCTCTAGACTTCTCGCCCATCATCTCCGTACTTCTCCCATTTATAGTACACTCCGATCTGCAGGTAGTCATCGAAACAATAACAAGTCTCGAAATTGCCTTCGAGCACGCCTCTAGAAAGCAATTAGAGGCAGCTCTCAAACAACTAAAAGAACTCCACAAGACGGAAAAAAAATCTGAGATCCGTCCGCTACTTGCCGAAACGATATCTACCTGTAGCAATATCCTCCAACAAGTAATTAATGCTGAACGAAACGGCAAGGTTACTCCTGCACAAACTCATCACCATCACGATGGTTGCCACTGTGACAACGAACACGCTTCCCCCCCCCAACTTCCTACAAACTCCAATAGCTCAAGTTCTTAATTTTTTCACGATAGAGCCCTTTTATATCAACAAATAGGAGCTCATCATCGCCGAAATGTGCAATTTCCTCCTCCGTCCAATACAAAAACTCACGGTGTGCTACAGCCAAAATTACGACATCATATATTCCCATTCTGGGGCTCGCCACAAGGCCGAAGCCATACTCACGCTCTACCTCCGTGCTCTCAGCATGGGGATCAAGAACATCTACTTCTACACCATAATCCTGCAACTCGTGCACAATATCAACCACTTTTGAGTTGCGTATATCAGAGACATTCTCCTTGAAAGTTACTCCAAAGACCAAAGCTCGCGCCCCAAGTATCGCCTTACCTTTACGAATAAGTTGCTTTACCACCTTCTTACCAATATACCCACCCATTGAATCGTTTATAAAACGCCCCGCAGCTATTATTTGTGGATGATATTTGAGTGCCTGAGCCTTGTGTACCAAATAGTACGGGTCTACACCTATACAGTGTCCTCCTACCAACCCGGGTTGAAACTTTAAGAAATTCCATTTTGTGCCCGCTGCCTCTATCACATCATAAGTATTAATCCCCATACGTCCAAAAATTATCGAGAGCTCATTCATCAAAGCAATATTAACATCGCGCTGTGTATTCTCAATAATCTTTCCAGCCTCTGCTACCTTTATACTCGGCGCTCGATGTACTCCTGCGCGTACCACACGTTCATAAACTCGTGCAATCACATCGAGTGCCGCCGCATCACACCCCGAAACAATCTTCGTAGTATTCTCTAATGTATGTTCTCTATCTCCAGGATTGATTCTCTCAGGACTATACCCAAACTTGAAACTCTCGCCAGCTTTCAGTCCCGAACACCTCTCCAGTACTGGCACACAATCCTCCTCCGTACAACCTGGATATACCGTGGATTCGAAACAAACATAATCTCCTGCATGCAAATTCTCTCCTACAGTCTGGGTTGCTGCCAGAAGAGCTGTTAAATCTGGATTGTTCGACAAATCTATCGGCGTGGGAACGGCAACAACAAAAAAGTGTACCTCCGCTAGATCTTCGCTCCGCGATGTGAACTCAATATCCACCCCCCGAAATGCTGCTACAGGAAGCTCCCGACTGGGATCTTCACCCATACGCATCTTCTCTAACCGCGACACATTTACGTCAAATCCTACTACCGAAAAGTATCGCGCAAATGCCAATGCCAAAGGTAAACCAACATACCCCAACCCGATAACTGCAAGTTTTGCTTCCTTGCTCACTAACGCTTCATACAATGTTTGCATTCTCTCTTTATACTCTAGGTATGTTCTATATTTTCACTCTCGCATATAACATACTCGCCACACAACCTATACACAGAACCATCTATAGGACACGCTGCTCTACCCTCCTTATCAAAGGATAAGCGCTCTCCAGCTCTACTCATCCACCCAATTCGGCGAGCTGGATTTCCTACCCACAATTCATAGGGGAGTATACTATGTGTTACTACAGCTCCCGCACCGACAAAGGCATACTCGCCTATTTCATGTCCACATACTATGGTAGCATTCGCCCCGATAGTTACTCCTCGCCCGATAAGTGTTTGACGAAATTCGTGCCTACGTTGTATGGAAGCCCTCGGATTCCACACATTGGTAAATACACACGAGGGTCCAAAAAATACCTCATCACCACATACTAGCCCCGTATAGAGCGAGACATTGTTCTGCACCTTACAACGATTGCCCAATATTACTTGGGGGGCTACTACTACGTTTTGTCCTATGGTACACTCGAGACCGATGTTAGCCCCTTCCATTATGTGCGAAAAGTGCCAAATTCGTGTACCTGCTCCTATCATACAACCCGAATCGATAATAACACTCTCGTGTGCAAAATACGCACCAGCTCCCATAAACTCTATCATTGCACTTTCAACCACAAAAATAGCACCTTACCCATTTTTTCTCTTCACAATAGAGAAGATTATATGCGAAGGTAGTATTCATCTCACTCATACATCTCCCCTTTTTCACGATCTCCCCTTTTCTTCTCGATTAGCTGCCACTCTGCATTGCACACCTCTCATTCCTACAGAAATCTATAAATTCACATTATCTTAAACCCTTACAAACTACGGTTCAAATCCATACAAGATATGTTGAGTCCATAATACATCTTAACCCTCATACATCGCCTTAAAATAAAATCCATTGTATCACATCCAATACGTTTTCTAAAAAATGTCGCAGCTTTTTGATCTTCCCGCCGAAGAGCCCGTTCAGACTCCCATGATGAAACAATACAACGAGATGAAGTCGCAATACCCTGACGCTCTCTTGTTGTTTCGAATGGGCGACTTCTACGAATCGTTTAACGAGGACGCCATCGAAGTATCAAAAATTCTCGGCATTACGCTTACAAAACGTTCCCACGGAGCTGCTTCAGAAATGGATCTTGCTGGCTTCCCCTACCATGCACTCGATACCTACCTCCCCAAACTCATCCGAGCTGGAAAACGTATTGCCATCTGTGAGCAACTCGAAAATCCAAAGCTTACAAAGAAGCTCGTCAAACGTGGGATCATCGAAGTCATCACACCTGGAGTTGTAACCGACGAGAGTGTCCTCGAACGCCGAGAGAACAACTACCTCGCTGCTCTCTATCTAGTAACCTCCCAGATCGGGCTTGCACTGGTAGATATCTCCACCGGCGAATTCTATGTCACAGAGGGCAATAATGCATATATCGACCGTCTTCTTGCCAACTTTCAGCCACACGAGATTCTCATCGCTCGCAACCAATACGAACTCCTCACCCCCGATTTTGTCTCCCGTTTCTATACCACCAAAGTTGACGACTGGGCTTTCACTCTCCAAGATGCCACGTTACGTCTCCAACAGCACTTTGTTACCAACAGTCTCCGTGGACTCGGAATCGAACGTCTCGAACTCGGGATCTGTGCCGCTGGAGCCATACTAGCCTACCTCGAACTCACAAAACACTCCAGCCTTACACATATCTCGCACATCGCACGCATCGAAGAAGATCGCTACGTCTGGTTAGATCGCTTTACGCTCCGACACCTAGAAATCTTTACTACAAATTCCGAAGGTGGACGCACTCTCGTTAGTACTGTCGACCGAACTAAGACTCCCATGGGAGGACGACTCCTACGTAGATGGCTCGCCATGCCTCTTAAAGAACTACAACCTATACAGGAACGCCACCAAATTGTCGATCTCTTTACCAAACACCTCGAACCGCACTATAGCCTCACGGCACATCTCGAATCTATCGGCGATCTCGAACGAATTGCATCCAAAATCGCTATGGGACGAATACTACCACGTGAAATAGTTCGCATGGGCATAGCATTGCAACAAATAACTCCTTGTATTGAAATTGCCAAACAACTCAACGATACTACTCTCAACCATCTCATCACTCGCCTCAATCCTTGTACCGAACTCACTGAACGTATCGAACGCGAACTATTGCCCAACCCTGCTAATCTTGGCAAGGGTGACGTCTTTGCCGAAGGAGTATCGAACGAATTAGACGAACTCCGTAATCTGAAAAACCATTCCAAGGAGAGGCTCGACGATATGCTCCAGCGCGAATCCTTACGTACGGGGATACAGAACCTAAAAATCGGGTTCAACAACGTCTTTGGCTACTACTTCGAAGTGCGGAAAACACAACTAGATAACATACCTTCCCATTGGGAACAACGGCAAACTCTCGTACAAGCTGCACGTTTCATTAATCCTGAACTCAAGGAATTCGAAAAAAATATCCTCGGTGCTGAGGAGAGAATTATTGCCATCGAAGACGAGCTCTTCAACCAACTATTGCAGCATCTCCTCACCTACGTCGATACCATTCAACGAAATGCCGAAATTATTGCACAACTCGACGTCCTGAATGCATTCGCCTCGCTAGCCAACGAAAAGGGGTGGCAACGACCTCTGATGGATGAGTCGCTCTCGATCGAACTAGAAGAGGTATGGCATCCCGTCATCGCAGATGTACTCCCCGCAGACCAAACCTACATTCCCAACACTATTAAACTCGACTCCGAGGGTGAGCAAATCCTCATGATTACTGGTCCCAACATGTCAGGTAAATCTGCACTACTACGACAAACTGCACTCGCCGTACTCCTTGCACAAGCTGGAGCCTTTGTACCTGCTAAAAGTGCACGTATCGGACTCGTTGACAAGATCTTCACTCGCGTGGGTGCCTCCGATAATATCTCTATGGGCGAATCTACATTCATGGTTGAGATGGTTGAGGCTGCTAGCATACTCAACAATCTCTCCGAACGAAGCCTTATCCTCCTAGACGAGATTGGACGCGGCACGAGCACCTACGACGGGATCTCTATCGCATGGGCTATGGCTGAATATCTCCACGAGAACCACTACGGTCACCCCAAAACCCTCTTTGCTACACACTACCACGAACTCAATGAGATGGAAAAACAATTCGACCGAATAAAAAATTACCACGTCGCCGTTCGAGAAGTCAACGGACAGGTTATCTTTATTCGTAAACTCGAAGCGGGGGGAAGCGAACATAGCTTTGGAATACACGTAGCGCGACTCGCAGGTATGCCTCTCCGTGTAGTACAACGAGCCCAAGTTGTTCTACAACTCCTCGAACAAAACAGACAAACAAAACTTTACAACAAGTATCGAACACTACTGATATACTACTCGCACCCAAAGAAGATCCTACGCTCAAGATCCTGCGCGAACATCTCGGATCATACAATCTCGATCAGATGACTCCCCTACAAGCCCTCTCCGAACTCAATAAACTCATCGCTCTTGCAGGCTTACGCAACTACGAACCACAAGAATGAACGCTGTCAGTCCACTACAGATCCTACAACAATACTGGGGCTACAACTCCTTTCGCCTCGAACAAGAGAACATCATAAACAGTATCCGCGCAGGGCATGATACTATTGGCTTGCTCCCTACGGGGGGAGGAAAATCTATTACATACCAAGTAGCAGGACTTGCACTGGGAGGTCTGACCATCGTCATCTCTCCTCTGATTGCGCTGATGGAGGATCAAGTCATCGCACTCAAACGACGAGGGATTCGTGCTCTTGCCCTACATTCTGGTACGCACAGTAGTATGCGCAACCTCAATCTCGAGAACCTCCGCTTCGGCGACTACTCTTTCCTCTACCTCTCGCCCGAGCGATTACAGAATTCTCAAATCCTAGACATACTGAACCAACTACCCATCTCCCTTATTGCAGTAGATGAGGCTCACTGCATCTCACAATGGGGACACGACTTCCGTCCAGCTTATCGCAAAATTGTCGTTTTACGCAAACTACTTCCCAATACTCCCATTCTCGCTGTTACGGCTACTGCCACGCCATTTGTCGTAGAAGATATAGCCTCGAATCTCCAACTCAACAACCCCAACCTCTACTCCTCGTCCTTTGCACGACCTGGGGTACAATACGCGGTATTACAAGAATGCCACCCCGAACAACGTCTTCTCTACATTCTCTCACAGTCTACAGATACAGCTATCATCTATGTACGAAACCGACTCCGTACGGAACAAATCGCTGCCTATTTGCGCGAGCATCAAATTACCGCACTCGCTTACAATGCTCACCTTCCTCCTGCCGAGAGACAAAAAATACAAATGACTTGGATGGAAGGAAAAACGCGCGTAATAGTTGCTACCAATGCCTTTGGAATGGGCATAGATAAAGACGATGTGCGATTAGTACTTCACCTCGGTTTCCCCAATTCGCTAGAGGAATACTATCAAGAAGCAGGGCGCGGTGGACGCGACGGTAAGGGTGCGCTCGCTATTCTCCTCTACCAAGAAAACGAGATTCAAAAAGGACGCAATCGAATCGCTGCTACGGACTTCAAAAAAGAAAAGATCCTCCAATTCTTTAGCGATCTCTACTCGCACTGCTCCTATCTCCCCTACATCCAAAATCTCCACTTTTATCCCTTAAACCTCAACGATTTCGCCACAAAATACCACTGGAAGAAATATCAAATTGCTGCATTACTGCGGCTCTTACAGCGATTCAACAACCTCTCTTTCCAGAGCAGTACTACTCCTGAAATTGCTCTTAAAATTACTATGCAAACACACGTTCTATCCACTATTTGCGAGCAGGATACGAATGCTGATATCTTTTATCACTACTTGCAAAAATATTACTACGAAGCGCTACAACAATACGTACGAATTCCTATTTACCGTCTCCTACAACTCCTACATTTCTCTGAACAAGAACTCAACTCCTTCCTTCTCAGTGCAAAAAACAAAGGTCACGTGCAATACATCAATTTAAAAGACTGCATATACCTTCAGTTCGCTAACTCCGATGTATCTCTTAATTCTCTCCAATTAGACGAAAATAATTTATCTCTTATTCAACAACTCAAAAAAGAGCGATACGAAAAAATGGTGACCTATCTCAAAGAAAATTACCGTTGTCGAGAAACCTTGCTTCGAGAATACTTTGGCGAAAAACTCTTACCAGAAGAGTCGTATTGCAAACGTTGCGATAACTGTTTACACAACGGTTAAACTTACTCCTATTTCTGTAAAATCATTTTAAATAATCATATTTTCTACCTTTGCACTATCTGTTATGCAATGTCTGGAATTGCCATAATCTGTATCGCTGTACTTCTGCTACTTTCCTATCTTTGGTTACAGCATGTACGTAGGACAAGACATCTCCCTCACCAAACTCCTCGCCTTGCGACCAAGAAAAAGATCTCTTCTACTATACAAGCCGAAGAGGATCTACTGAAATATCTATACCAGAATCCTATACTTGCGAAAAAACTAGGAGACTCCACAAGCTCATGTAACGTGCTACCACCGGATTTTAACCATCTTGTACATATACTCGTAGCAAAAGGCTATCTAGCACCACAAACCTTGCAATTTACGGTACTAGGCACACGAACCGCTCAAAAACTCCTACGTAGACACCGTCTCTATGAAACCTATCTATGCGAACGTACGGGCATTCCTCCCAATGAGTGGCACGATATAGCCGAACGAATGGAACATCACCTCGACGACGAGGATACCGAGAAACTTGCTCGAAAGTTAGGATTCCCTCTTTTCGATCCGCACGGCGACATCATAGAAACAGAGCATGTCTTAAATAAAACTCTCGTCCAACCCCTCAGTCTGGTTGATACTCTTAACGAATGGTGGCAAATTGTACACATCGACGATAAGCAAAAAGAAGCGCACCACTGGCTTAACAAAGAGGGATTCTATCTAGGAGCTAAGCTCCAACTCCAAGCTCGGGATAACGACTGTATTTCAGTAACCTTAGATGGGAGTCCTATAGAAATAAAAATTTCTACAGCTGCCACGCTTCTTGTCACTCAAACCACTCCACAACCAAAGGGGATGCTACGACTCTCACAACTTCCAACTAAAAAAGAAGCCATCATCTACGGAATCGCGGGATCGTGCTATGACTCTAATCGTCGGCGATTGTTAGATCTCGGCTTTATCGAAGGTGCGCGTGTGAGCGTTTGTTTTAGGAGTCCACTTGGTAATCCCACTGCTTATCAAATTCGAGGAACAATCATCGCTCTTCGAGCAGACCAAGCCCGCCAGATACAAGTAATACAAGAAGACTCTGCAAAGAATGACGACCTGTAAGAATACACTATGCAACAGTAGCTCTCTGCTATATCGGCTAGGGGGGCGTACACAAAATGCAAACTACACCATTGCACTCGCAGGAAACCCTAATACGGGCAAGAGTACAGTCTTTAATGCACTCACAGGGTTAAAGCAACACACGGGCAACTGGCCTGGAAAAACTGTTGCGCGCGCAGAAGGAGCATTCAAATACAACAAGGCAAAATACCACCTAGTAGATCTCCCTGGCACATATTCTCTACTTTCAACCTCCGAAGACGAGGAAATTGCACGAAACTTCCTACTATTTTCACAACCCCATGTTGTTGTGATTGTCGTCGACGCTACAAGATTAGAGAGTAGTCTAAACCTCGTACTACAAATCCTACAAATTACACCCAAGGTTATCCTCTGTCTCAATCTTATCGACGAGGCAAAACGCAACAAGGTCTTTGTCGACGACCGCGCTCTAAGCAAACGTCTCGGGATTCCTGTTGTGCCCACAAGCGCTCGAAACAGCAAAGGGCTTCCCGAACTTCTGGAAGCAATAGACGAAATTGCCACGGAAAAACACTTGCCAAAGCCACTCCCAACACTCAAACTGAATCTGGAGAACGAGAAACTCATTGATAGTCTCATAAATCTCATTACAGATCTCTTACCCTCTCTACCCAATAAACGGTGGATTGCACTCAGACTCATCGAAAACGATCTCCTAGTATGGCACTACCTCACAACCCCCGAGATTACCACTCTTTGCTCCGATGCCTCGCCTCTCAACGCTTCTGCGCAAGCTTCTCTACACCAAACAGCCAAAGCTATTCAAAACCAGAATGCGACCAACTTCTACGAGCTACTCTCACATTCCATTTCCGAGCAATCACATGAGATTTCTCAACAAGTAGTACTCTATGGCTACTCTTGGCATCGCGCACCTAGCGATGTCCTCCTCGATCTCATTCTCACTAGCCGATTCCTAGGCTTCGTAATTATGATCCTACTCTTCGGATTTGTACTCTGGCTCACTATTATCGGTTCGAACTACCCCTCCGCATTCCTTAGCTACATCTTAGTAGATACTGTACACCCGCTCCTTCTCCAATTCGGAGAAACTGCACACTTCCCATGGTGGCTCTCTGGATTGCTCTTCGATGGTATCTACCTCGCTACAGCATGGGTGGTTTCTGTGATGTTACCTCCGATGGCAATCTTCTTTCCTCTCTTCACTCTCCTCGAAGATTTCGGTTATTTACCTCGTATTGCTTTCAATCTCGACGAACTTTTTAGACGAGCTGGTGCACATGGGAAACAAGCACTAACCATGGCTATGGGGTTCGGATGCAATGCCGCTGGGGTGGTCTCCTGTCGTATTATAGATAGTCCGCGCGAGAGACTCATCGCGATTCTCACAAACAACTTCTCTCTATGCAACGGTCGATGGCCTACACAAATTATGATCGCTACCCTCTTTATTGGCTCTGCTGTGCCGATGCACTTAGCTGGTATGTTGAGCATACTCTCTGTCTTCGGAATAGCTTTTTTAGGAGTACTCTTTACCTTTGTTAGCTCTTGGATGTTAAGTCGAACCATACTCCGTGGCGAAGTTTCTACTTTTCATCTCGAACTCCCTCCCTACCGACCGCCACGTATTCTACAAACTATCTACACCTCTCTCATCGATCGCACTCTCATCGTACTGGGACGTGCAGTGCTCTTTGCAATACCTGCAGGCGCGCTGATTTGGCTTACCGCAAACATCTCAATCGCTGGTACAAGCATCGCCGCGCATATCATTGACTTCCTCGATTCTCCTGGTTATTTCCTAGGACTCAACGGAGTTATACTCCTAGCCTATCTCCTTGCAATCCCTGCCAACGAAATCGTTATACCCACCATTCTCATGCTCATTGTTCTTACCACGGGAACTACCGATATTGGCGCTGGGGCTGGGGTATTGTTCGAAGACGAGAGCGCCATGGCAAACCTCTTTGCTAGCAATGGTTGGACTCTCCTAACTGGAATCAACCTCATGCTCTTTTGCCTACTGCACAACCCTTGTAGCACTACTATCTATACAATATACAAAGAGACTCGTAGCCTACGCTGGACGCTCATTGCTACACTCCTCCCACTCATATTCGGAATTGTAGTTACTGCTCTTGTAGCAAATTTCTGGCGTCTCTTCTGTTAGGCAAGGAACATTAACACGGCACATTGAATTCGCGCAAAGCATCGTTCAGTGAGGTTTTCTGATCCGTACTCGCACTCCGCTTTCCCACTATCAGAGCACAAGGCACTCCATACTTTCCTGAAGCGAATTCCCTCTCACGAACCCCGGGTATTACTACACTCCTCTCTGGGACATAACCTTTATATTCACGTGGCTCGCGCTCTGTTACATCGATTATATGAGTCGAACTCGTTATCACCACATTCGCCCCCAATACTGCCCCTTTACCAATATAGGCACCCTCTACTACAATACAACGAGAACCTATAAAACAATCGTCTTCTACTATCACAGGAGTCGCCTGTAAAGGTTCTAGAACACCTCCGATCCCTACGCCCCCAGACAAATGGACTCGCGATCCTATTTGAGCACACGACCCCACGGTTGCCCAAGTATCTACCATAGTCCCCGCCCCGACATAAGCACCTATATTTACGTACGATGGCATCAAGACTACTCCAGCACTTACATAGGCACCGTAACGCACTACTGCTGGAGGCACTACACGCACTCCCTTCTCGTCCCAATTTCTCTTGGTAGGTACCTTGTCGTAAAACTGTAATTCACCTGCTGCTACCTCTCGAAGCCCAGTATATCGGAAATAAAGCAATACCGCCTTCTTTACCCATTCATTAACTAGCCACCGACCTGAAGCATCGGGCTCTGCCACCCGTAGCATCCCTCTATCTAAAAGATCTATAACCTCTTCTACCGCCACACGATCGCCATGTTCGGGAGCCTGCCAACTTGATTCTATACGTTCTTGCAGATCTTCCATTTTCTCTATTTGTGTTAATTCCTATAGCAAAGATACTTTACAAGCATTTACAGTAATAAACAGCCATCGCCATAACTCAAAAAGCGGTAATCCTGTTCTAGAGCATGCTGGTAGATTCTTTTCCAATTCTCTCCTACTATAGCCGAAACTAACAAAAGTAGCGTACTCCCTGGCTGGTGAAAATTAGTAATCAAGGCGTCTGCCATTCGCAAGGTATAGCTCGGTGCTATGAGCAAAGAAGTTGTTAATTCTAAGTTGGAAGCCCCAGAACGATCAAGATGTGCAAGCAATCTCTCCAAGATTGTAGTACGCGATACCGTGCTCTGCATCTGGTAAGGAATCCACTGTCCAAGACTCGGTGTAACACCACTGGAAGTATATTGCAATAAAACTCCGTACCAATAAATACTCTCTAAGGTTCGTAACGAGGTCGTTCCTACTGCCACAATTTTACCCTTTGCAGAACGGAGACGCTCCAAAAAATCGCGTTGCACTACAATCCGCTCTGCATGCATAGTATGCCCACCTATTGTTTCGCTTTTTACTGGTAGAAAAGTACCTGCTCCCACATGTAGCGTAGTATAGAGTAATTCGTGCCCCGAAGTGCTTAGTTCGCTTAGCATAGCCTCTGAAAAATGTAAACCTGCCGTAGGAGCCGCTACTGAACCCTCCCACTGCGCATAAACAGTCTGATACCAGTAGGAATCCTCTTCCTGCGTCGCACGATTAAGATATGGGGGAATCGGAATCTGCCCTACCTTCTGCAATATCGCCGAAAAGCTCTCACCACCCGTCCAACGAAAATATACGGCGAAGGTCTTTCCATCTGCTTCCTGTGTATGGCTTATAAAGAGCATTTCACCGCCTGCAAGAGGATACTCCAAAACCTCATCGCCCCACTTTTTGGCATTCCCAACCAACGCATGCCACGTACACTCTTGCGTTGCACTCATACATTCCTCATAAACTCTAGGTATACTCGGTTCTAAAAGAAAGACCTCGATACGAGCACCTGTAGACTTGTGCAATTCTATACGTGCTGGTACTACCTTCGTATTGTTAAATACCAAAACACTCCCTCGGGGTAACCAGTCGTTTAATGCACCAAAAGTACTATCATTTATGTCCTGTTTTGCTCCATTCCACACCAAAAGCCTTGCCTTTTCCGGAGGGGCAATAGGTTGCTGCGCAATCCGCTCAGCAGGCAGGGAATACTCATACTCATCTATGCGAAGCTCTTCTACACTATCTAACATAAATGTCTATTTTTTATCAGTAATTTCTATTTAAGTATATGATTTTCAGTATAAAGGTAGTGTAAGAATGTGAATCCGTCTACTAAGTATCCCTTCACAAAACTTATACCTTGTACTAAAATAATACTACTAGATATACTTCAGGTGAATACTTTTTTTAGATTTTATTTATATTTGTTCTATATAGATACTAACACAGGTGGAGTACATTGAGAATGAATTACATCGAACGCATCAACTTGTTCTTTGGACGATACGCGAGCTGGAGTATACGGCACAGAGGCTGGGTACTGCTCGCTACAGTATTGTTAATCGTCGGGTTAGGGTTTGGATTACCGCGTTTTCGTACCTATTCGAGCTTCGAGAACTACTTCCTAGAAAACGACCCCATGCTACTCAAGACGCGCGAATTCAAAGAGATCTTTGGCAATGACAACTTCGTGGCCGTACTCATCGAATCGGATTCGCTCTTTTCCGCAGGCACGCTACGACTTCTACGCGAATTTACACAAGAGCTTAAGGATAGTATTTCATATGCTGATAAGATTACCTCGCTCACCGATCTTGAATTTATGACTAATGAGGATGGCGTAATATCTATCGCACAACTGATTCCCGAGACAATCCCTACCACACCCCTCGAACTCACAAAATTGCGTGCAACACTAGAGACAAAGCCCGAACTCGCACGAAAACTTCTTAGCTCAGACGGACGGTATACTTGGGTACTACTTAAGTTACGTACATTCCCACCCTCCAATACCGATGAAGGAAAAGGGGTAGAGATGCTCACTGGTGGCGAAACCGAACATATTATTACTAAGGCTAAGTATGCTAGCCTAAAACCTCGTGCTTCGGGGCTACCGTATGTAAACTATGCAAAGACCTCGTGGATGAACGAATCGATGAAGTTTATTGAGCTCATCGCACTCCTGATCTCGATTGCCATGTTACTCTTTGTAACACGCTCTTGGCGAGGTGTTATACTTCCCATCTTCATCTCAGCACTCTCGGTCGTTATGATGTTTGGTATGCTGGGCT
Source organism: uncultured Bacteroidia bacterium (assembly GCA_965240855.1). Taxonomy (GTDB): domain Bacteria; phylum Bacteroidota; class Bacteroidia; order Bacteroidales; family CAJPTX01; genus Bacteroides_D. Next base: position 41,227 of record CBDEMG010000041.1, read on the forward strand.
ATTTCCACTACCAAGCAGACTCGATGATGCTCATCATCCCCATCCTCACAGGGTTTACTCTCCCTATCTCCTATAGTGTGCATGTCTTTACTTTCTTCCGACGCGCCTTTATGCGCCATGGCGAAAGAAAGCGAGCTGTAGTAGAGACCATGAGCGAGATGGCTTGGCCTGTATCCTTCTCAGCTCTTACTACGATAGCAGCCCTTCTAACCTTTCTGTTTGTTCCCGTACAACCACTTAATTTTGTGGGGATCGGTACTGCCATTAGCTTACTCTTTTCCTGTCTTTTTATAGCTCTCTTCTTCCCCACTATTATGAGCTTTGGCAAAAACCGCAAACCAGTAATCGCGACAGAAGGAAATACCGTTGGAGCTGGCGATAGACGTATGCAACGCCTCGGACATACGATTCTACGACATAATAAACTCATTCTTGTTTTGGGACTCGTGGTCAGCGTTTTTTTCTTAGTAGGAAGTTCGATGCTCTCTACCGCCTTCGATGTAGAAGCCACGATGGGGCGGCAAGTTCCCTATGTAAAAAAACTCCTCGAGATCGGCGATTCCGAACTCGGCTCCATCTACTCTTACGATGTGCTCGTAGATCTACCCTCCTCCGACGACGCAAAACAACCTACTTATCTCCGTCAATTCGATTCGCTGGATCGCTACCTACTCTCCCTCCCTCTGAGTAGACAAACAAGCTCTATCCTACCCATTCTTAAAGATCTCAACCGTACGCTAAACGATAATCAACAATCAGAATATCGCATTCCCGAGGAAGCTGATCAAGTTGCACAACTTCTCCTGCTATACGAAAATGCGGGCGGTAGTGAGGTAGAGTACTGGATGGACTATGATTACAAGAAACTCCGCATCTCGGTCGAGATGTATACCTACAATTCAGACATCGCAGAAAAGCTCTCCGAACAGATTGAGAGGGATGCTAAAAACATCATCCCCGATGCTCACGTAACTGTTGTAGGGACTATGCCGCAGTTTACAACCATGATGCAATACGTTATTCGAGGGCAGATCCTCTCATTCTTTCTCTCACTCCTGATTATTATGCTAATCCTGATGGTAGTCTTTCGTAGTATAAAAATCGCACTCGTCGGGATGATTCCCAACATACTCCCAGGAATCGTAGTAGCGGGCATCATGGGATGGTTCGGTATTCCTCTGGATATGATGACAGCCACAATAATCCCCATTGTACTCGGTATCTCCGTAGATGATACCATTCATTTTATCAACCACTCTCATTTAGAATTCTATCGTCAAGGGCAATACAATAGAGCACTCGAACGTAGCTACCGTGTTACAGGGATCGCCATGATTTTCTCAACACTCGTACTCTGTTGCAATTTTGCTACGTACATCATTTCGGAAGCCAATACAGTATGGCATATGGGGGTTCTTTGTATTGCTGGGCTATCTACGGCACTCCTTGCCGATTTAACCTTCACCCCTCTGCTCTGTCGCAAATTCAAAGTCTTTGGTAAAGAAACCAAATAAACGTCCATAAAATATATTAGAACAATGAAAACATTACTACTTACCCTTGTACTTCCCCTCGCAGCGCTCACTCTTTATGCGCAGGATGGAACAGAAATTATGCGCCGAGTAAAAGATCGCGCGAATGGGGAAACACGTACCTTGGAAGTGGAACTAAAACTCATAAACAAACGCGGAAGCGAGAGGGTTCGTAAACTGAAATCCTACTCTAAGGATATTGGTAAGGACACCAAGAGTATTATGTTTTTTACACATCCTGGTGATGTGAAAGGGACAGGCTTCCTTACTTGGGACTACGACGATCCGAAGAAAGATGACGACAAGTGGCTCTATCTCCCTGCTATGAAAAAAGTACGACGTATTAGTAGTTCCTCTGCAAAAAAAGACTACTTCATGGGAACCGATTTTACATACGATGATATGGGCTCGCGTAATGTGGAAGAGGATACACACAAACTCCTCCGCGAGGAAACTCTTGAAGGACAAAAATGCTGGGTCATTGAATCAATTCCTGTGAATAAAGGCGATATCTACGCCCGTAAGGTACTCTGGGTACGACAGGACTGCACTATGCCAATACGCGTAGAATTCTATGACAAGCTCGATAAGCTACAACGGCGACTTACGGTACAAAAGATTATTAAAGTGGGGCAATATTGGTCGTACGAGAAAGAGACTATGGAAAACGTACAAACACAACACCGCACCGAGATTACCTTCTCTAACTATGTTTACGACGCTCCTATGGAAGAGGACATCTTCACCGTAAGTAAGCTCGAGCGCGGATTATAGTAAATACTACAAAGATGACAAGAAGTGTACTGCTGATTTCTATACTTTCCCTCTTTTTTACCGTACAGCAATGCTTCGCACAAGAGGAAGAATCGCCTTTTCAATTCAACGGAGATATTGGTAGCTATCATGCCTTGCGAACATCGCCCCCATACAATTGGATGACCTCGCGCAATCGTTTCAGGTTGGCAGCAATCTATCACTACAAGCAGATACGGTTTTTTGGTTCTCTTAAAATCAATCACCACGGCTTCCTCTCGTCATATACGGGCGTTTTCCCGCGCGAATACTATCTCGATTATACAACTACACACTTCGGGGTGCGAGCAGGACGACAAATCGTTATTCGGGGCATTGCAGACGGACTACGACTCAATGATATCGTCTCCCCCATGGATATGACCGAATTTCTTACGCAGGAATACGACGATTTGCGTATCCCTGTTAATGCTGTACGCTTCTTTTATTTCTCGGAACTCTTGACGATAGAGGCTATGTTTATTCCTACCTTTCAAGGTTATAAACTTCCACTAGAAGCCAAAAATCCTTGGTCTGTACTCCCCAAACTAGCACTCCCGGTGAGTATTGCAAAGGGTGGTGAACCCGAATTCAACATTAAGAATATGGAGTATGGCGGACAGATATCCTTCAATTTACCCGGGGTAGATTTCTCTTTCTCGGGTATCTATACGTGGAATAAATTACCTTGCTTCGAAGCAACATTGGCAGACGATTGGCGCTCTATCATTTTGCAACCAAAGTATAGTAGGATGGTTGTCTTGGGGGGAGATATCTCCAAACCTATTAATGATTTCGTTCTAAGAGCCGAAGGAGCCTATACCTTTAGCAAACTCCATACTGCACTGCTGCCTAGCAATCCGACTCGCGAGAAAGATCTCGCACAAGGACTCTTGGGAGTAGATTGGTACGGACCTAGAACATGGAATATCTCACTACAAGGGCTCTACGAATACATCCCAAATTATAAAACGGATGAAATCTCTGCAGACGAACACTCCGTTATTACTACGTTTCGTATTTCTAAGAAACTCTTTAACGAATTGATTACTCTCGCTAGTTTTGGATACTTTGATGTGATGAATAAGGGTGTCTTCAACCGTTTCTCGCTTTCCTACCAAATCCTTGATGGATTGCTCGTAAATACAGGCTATGACCTCTTCCACGGCGACAAGGGTATTTTTGCTTCGTACAAAAACAACTCCGAGATCTGGGCAGAAATCATATACAAATTCTAGTTACTCAACCCACCATCGCTCCCATTGTAGGAGTATTCAAGCCTTCTACGCCCCCATACAATTATAGTAACCATTTGCTACAAATAATGCCAACCGTTAAGACTCGTTGGTGGCAGCGTCACCCTCTCAAGATATTATCGTTTTACCTACCTTCGTAAACGAACTAATGAGCATTGTGTAATGGACAATCTACTGCGCGATTTGCCGATTGGGGTGCAAAATTTTCGAGATCTACGTCGTCGAGGATTTCTTTACGTGGATAAAACACAATACATCAGTAGATTAGTACGAGGGAAATACTACTTCTTGAGTCGTCCACGCCGTTTTGGTAAAAGTCTTTTCCTTTCTACTCTCCAAGCTTATTTCGAAGGCGATAAAGAGCTCTTTGAGGGGTTGGCTCTCGAACAAGACGAGCCCCTACTTGCAGAGCGCGAAAATCGCAAAGCATGGCAGCAGTATCCTATACTGTACCTCGATTTGAATGGCTCATCGTATACTTCTCTCACCGATCTTCAAAATATTTTAGAAACGCATCTCGTGGAATGGGAAAGGTTGTATGGAAACGATCCTAAAGAGAAAACCTACGATAGAAGATTCGAAGGAGTAATAAAACGCGCATTCCATAAAACGGGACAACAAGTTGTCTTTTTAGTAGATGAATACGACAAGCCGCTCCTAACCTCTGTAGTAAACGAAGAGCTGTACGAAGCCTACCGTTCAATGCTCTACGGAATATATTCCAATATTAAGAACTGCGATCAATACATCCGTTTCGTATTCCTAACGGGCGTTTCGCGCTTTGGAAAGCTAACCATCTTCAGCGGACTGAACAACCTCAGAGATATTAGTATGTATAAAGATTTCGCTGCTATCTGCGGGATCTCCGAACAGGAATTACACAACATTTTCACACCTTATATAACTTCCTTGGCCAAGGAGTTGCATACTACCGAAGCGGACGCATGCTACCGTCTAAAAAAAGCATACGATGGTTACCTATTTGCAGTAGGAGGCGAGAATGTTTACAATCCGTTTAGCCTACTCAATGCATTGGATGCTAAAGAGATAAGTAGTTACTGGTATGCAACAGGAACTCCCACTTTTTTAGTTAAATATCTACAAACTCGTAATTTCTTTATCCCCGACCTAGATAACGATGTAACGATGGATATGGAGGGGTTACAAGTAAGTCCGCTAATAACGCAAGATTCTATTCCTATTCTATTCCAAACAGGGTATCTCACCCTCAAAGAATACCAGCCCGAAACTGGTGTTTTCCACCTTGGTTTCCCTAATGAAGAAGTAAAATTCGGATTCTTAAAAAACCTACTTACAGGCTACTCTTCCAGTGTTCTCAATGCAGGGGTCGAAATTTCTAAATTTTTAAGCGCGATTCGCTCGGCACAAGTTGATGAGTTTATGAAACGATTGGAAGCGCTCATTGCAAGTATACCATACGAGATATCGCACAACATTAAGTATCGCGAACGCGACGCACAAGTTGCAGTGTACCTAGTCTTTTCGCTGATGGGGCAATTTATCGAATCGGAGGTGCATAGTGTAATTGGTCGTGCTGATGCGGTCGTACACACAAAAGATGTAATCTATATTTTCGAGTTTAAACTCGAAGGAACAAGCTCTCCAGAAGAGGCGCTGTCTCAGATTGAAACCAACGGTTACGCAACACCCTATCAAAAATGCGGTAAAAAGGTGATTGGTATCGGTGTGAACTTTGACCCTGCAAAGCGTAATATTGGAGGATGGGTGACAAAGATGCTGGTAACAGAATAACATATTTTACTCCTCGAACAAAAAAAGCAAAATTTAGTAGTATACACTGCATAACCTTAACCTCGCTCATACTCTTACTGCGTTTTTGTGTCCATTCAAAAGAAATCCTCCTTACTCGCACGCGATCGTCATGAATTATTCATGGCAATCTCCATTTGAATTCAAAATTATCATAGTACTAATTCAGACTGATACCCGTCGCCAGCAGACTTCTCATTATACTCTTTGCTAAATGATACGCAAGATTGACAGGGACTGCATTGCCGACCATCTTATACCCCAGATTAATGTCGTAATAATGAAAAATAAAATCGTCAGGAAAAGTCTGGATTCGTGCCACCTCTCGAACCGTCATACGTCGATACAAGTGTTCATACCCTGATGCAAACACTTGTTTATTAGTTTCAACTTTTACCATTTTAGGCGCTTGGGGGTGCAACTGACACTGGCGTCCACTAGCTTGGACAGTGTATGCAGGTTCGTCCCAACTACGTACGCGATTGCGAGACATAAAGATTGGCGAATACGAACCGACAAAATATTCATGATTTGGTATAATACATTCGGCATCATTGGTTTTATTGCCTTTGCGCGCAGGAAGTGGGGTCTCGCGCAAATCCCATATAGCATCTCGCAAAGTACGATGCTCTAGGACTGGCGGCGGAAACTGATAATTACACAAGGAAAGATCTTTATGAAACCCCACATATAAGACTCTTTCACGATCTTCAGGCACTTGATAATCGAAAGCATTTAACAAATGCAAGTGCACATTGTAACCTACAGCTTGAAAACGTTGTATGAAATCGGCTACCGCAGCAGCATGTCTTTGGGCTAACATACCCGAAACATTCTCTGCAACAAAAAATAACGGTTGCACGGCAAGCAATATCCTTATATACTCGTAGAAGAGTTTACCGCGCTCGTCATCAATTCCACGCAACCCCCCAGCCTCGCTCCAAGACTGACAAGGTGGTCCTCCTATTAACCCCACGACATTTTTAGGAAAATAGGATTCATCTATTGTTCTAATATCACCCTCTAACAACTCGACATCGGGGAAATTAGCACGATACGTAGGACAGATTTTCTTGTCCCACTCATTTGCAACCACGGTAGTGAAGCCTGCACGTTGAAAACCTAAATCTAATCCTCCCGCACCAGCAAAAAGACTTATGATGGGTAACATAGCATAACCTGCGCGCCTGTGTTTAGTGTATGCGCAAACCAAAGACTATCACATCATCCGTACGATTACCATTCCCCTGCCAATCAATAAGAGTACGATAAAGCATCTCGCGCTGTACATCCATAGACTGGATTGCTATTTCAGAGAGGAGTGTCTTAAAGTTCTTAATCATGAACTTACGATTCTGCGGACCTCCGAATTGATCTACAAATCCGTCGGAGAAGGTATAGAGTACATCGCCTGGTTCTAGATCCACTTCAACGCGTGTAAAGGGCGTATCGCCCTTCAAATAAATAGCGATCGGCATCTTATCTGCCTTGTACTGCAAGACCTCACCATTGCGTATTATTATTAGCGGATTGTTTGCGCCAGAGTACTCTAATTTCCGATTCTTTTCGTCGAGGATATAGAGTGCGATATCCATACCATCCTTGTTCGAACCGATCTGATCTGTTTGCTTTAAATTCTCAATCACTGCTGCACGCAAGCGATTCAACATCTCGTCGGTATGCACCTCCTCGAGTGAATCTACCACTTGGTGCAAGAATGAAGAGCCCAGCATACTCATAAATCCTCCTGGGACTCCATGTCCCGTGCAATCTGCTATCGCACAGATCTTACGTCCTCCAAGCTCGCGCATCCAATAGAAATCGCCACTTACGACATCGCGCGGCAAAAACAAAAGGAAGGAATCTGGGAAGAGTTCCTTTACCACCTCGAGTGTCGGCAAAACTGCACGCTGGATCTTACTTGCGTAATTAATACTATTGAGGATCTCCTTGTTTTGCTCTTCGATTTGTTCCTTCTGTTCTACAACTTCAGCCGTACGCTCGTCGACCAATATCTGCAAACGTTTTTTTTCTGCCAAAATCCTTCGAGTATTCAAAACAATTAGCCCCCAAACTATACCACAAAGCAAGATAAAATAGACTATATATGCCCAAATAGTACGATAAAATGGTGGCTTGATAGTGAAGTGATAAGAGGCCACTGGCGATTCTACACCATACAAATTTCGCGCGCGTACTTGAAATTCGTAACTACCAGGAGCTATATTCATATAGCGTATTTCAGGCTTAGCCTCCCATCTCGTCCAATCATCTCCACTATTGCGGAGACGGTAGCTATACTGCACCCCCTCGCCTTCATAAAAATCTACTCCGACTTCGAAAGCGAGCGAGTTCTCACGATAGGGTAAACGAAGCTCCTCCTCCTCAGTTTGTGTATTCTGCACTGTAAAAATTGAATCATGATAAGAGAAATGTGTCCCTCCAAAGAGTACCGTATCTGCACGGATTGCATTTACTCTACGCACAATAGCATTGAAAGGCTTTTCGTAGTCGCGTTCTATCGTCAGATCATAATTATACAAACCTGCGGTAAAAGCAAACCAGAGACTATTATCATCATCCCAATATATCTTTTCGCACCATTGATGAGGTATACGAGCAAATTGCTTCGTCTCTATGCCACTTAGGTGTCCTCTCCCATCAAGGATACTGGTGGCAATGTAGTATTCCTCGTTCTCTTCAAGGTAACGTTGCGCTATGACTTGGTTTCTAAAACCTGTCATACGCGAGATGTACTGTTTCTTTTCATCTACATCCACGCGCTCCACAGTATCCCTATTCCAATCATAAATCATAAGCCCTCCTTCGGTTTCTATATAAATCTGTTTGTTAAGAAGAAGAACTTCGTTATTCACCATAGCAGGCAGTCCCTTGCTCATATCAATATGTCGTACTTGCGGATTTTTGAGGTTATCCAAACGGAATACGTACACCCCATTCGTCAACGTTCCGACCCAGAGGTGGTTATTTAAATCGCAGACCAAAGAGCGCACCTCATCGGTAATCTCCTTTGCTAGAAGCGCCGTACGCGACCACTTCCCATCCGATTCTAAATATAAGCGCACGATCCCGGCAGGAGTTCCTGCAAAAAGAGTACGGGCATCATGCTTCGTATCACAGAGGACAAAGCCACCAAATTGTTGTTCCGTTTCGCTGTATTCCAGAATCGCGACCTCATCCCCTTTTATGCTATACAACGCATTCATCCCCATGGCTAACAGCGTGCGTCGCCCTGTGAGGGGGTTATAATACGGTAACAAATCCCAGACGGGCTGATTGATACCTACGAGCGAGACGAATTGCCAAATACCATCGCGTCGTACTAACTTCTGTACACCAGACATTGTACCTATATACAACACATCATCAAAGCGTTGTATATCTAGCACAGCCCCACTAATACCATTCGTCGCATCAAATTTACGAATCGCAGACTGCTGTTCTATTTTTGTAATTCCATTGTTTTGTGTTAACCAAAGAGTACCATCGGTTGTATGCAGGAAATCCATGGCATAGGGATCTGTCAATCCATTGGCTACCCCCGAGGTTTGCACCACTTCGCCGCGAGTCGTAAACTCGACATAAGCCACCTTATCGGAGAACACAAAACCTACCCCAATATTGCCATTCGGACAGCGCTTGAGTGCATAAGGCATAGCCTCTTCTTCTGCTAAAGAGCGCAGAATTTTTCCGCCCCAATCGTTCGGCACAGCAATAACATCGCCACTATTTTTCAATAGGTAGAAGAAATTACACAATCGTGACGCTAAAAGCACCGTATCACCACCAAGAGGGAGCATACCGTAGATCTGCTTATCGAGATCGTCCGAAGATTTAGGATAACGAAGGAGCAATGGGGTAAAATCGCGTCCTGAGAAGCGGAGAAGCGAATCTGAGAACCCCGTCACTGCTACCTCTTTGTCTATTCTGTAAGATAAAAAGGCATGCATCTGTGGAATATCGTAGGTCTTCAAGGTTCGTTCGTGTTCGTTGTAAGCAAATATATAGGAGGAGGTACAGAAATAAATCGTCTCACCAATGGAGTAAGTCTTATAGACATCTCCAAAATTCTTCGCTTCCTTCGTTTGTAGCGGTAATAGTGATACATAGCGAAGCAACCCTCTATGATCGGGTTCGAGTCTTCCGAAATCTCCTACGAGTCCGACATATATGAGCCCCGTCTCGCCCATAGCAAGCGATCGCACAATACGATTTTCCGTAACGGCTATCCTACGCCAACGCTCCCCATCGTATTCTAATACTCCGCCTTCATTGTTCCCTACATAGAGCAAACCTCTCTTATCTTGTACAATTGCCCAGTTTTGCTCGCTACCCTTATACTCCTTATCCTTAAACCAACGGAACAACAAATTGCCATGTTCCAATTTCTCGCCCGCTAGAAGTTTCTCATTACAAAGAGAAAGAAATGAACTAACAAGAACGATAAAACACAACCAAACTCTTTTCGAAAACATAACTCTACTTACCCGCAACACATTTATTTTAACACAACCCTCTCGCTAACGATAGAGCTGTAAAATCCCTTTATATTCTTTACCAGCGAATTCTGTTCCATCCCAGCCTACGGCACGTATCACATAGAAATAGACTCCTACAGGTAGGAGATTCCCTTTGCCATTCTTTCTACCATTCCAACCTTCCCACTTTCGGACATCACCATGATATTCATAAACAAGAGCTCCGCCACGATTCATGATACGAACCTCGAAATGTTTCAGCGACTTCGCATTTTTAGCCTTTTCTATAATCTGAAATACATCGTTGATCCCATCACCATTGGGCGAAAAAACATTAGGAATAGAGGTCTTAGCTAGCAGAGCCGAATCTACTTGCACATTTACTAACATCGAATCTTCGCATCCTGTTTGTTCATTTACTGCTCGCAAAACAGCACGATAGACGCCCGCTGTAAAAATTTCGTGACTGGGTTGTACATATTCACCACTACTAGCTCCCGTCTTTTCGTAAAAGAGTGTATCAGCTCCTCCACGACGCACTGCACGCAGATCGTTTTGTACTGTCCAATGCAAAACTGTCGCATTCTCCGATGTATTGGTCAATCGCATATAGAAAGGCATTTCTCCTTGGGGCTTTTCGCCACCATCTTGCCATTGTTCCGAAATCCCATCGAGATCTTTATTAATCTCAATTTTCATCTTGGCAAGCACTGCAACAGGGGTTAAATCTTCAGTTGCTGCCTCAAATTGTCGTCCACTACTCGTAGTAATCTTTACTTTATAGCCTCCTTTTTTGTAAGGAGGTGGAGTTATCGGACGCGGAATTATGCCATATACCTCTACGGGATTATTCTTCAAATCGAACCAATTAACCTCCTTAAAATACGTTGTTCCCACTTCTTGTAAGTGCAACAAGTCGTCCTCCACGCTCAGGTCGTAATAGAGAAATTTATCGTAACGGATTGCATCAAAATCGTAATTAAAAACTGGATAAAGAGTCAAACCGTCGCATTTGTTTATAGCGCGAACCGATTGAAGTGCGATATCATCATAAAAGAGCCACAAGATCCGTCTTATTGTAGTACCTCCATCTACTATCTCCAATTGATAGGCTCCTGGTTCTTGTACCACGAAATCTGCTTCTACACTCGTCTGAACAGCTCCAGGTATGGGCTTAAAGGTCTTCGTCCAGTCTGCAACTTCGAGCTTCGAGAGTTTAAAAGTAGTACTTTGTTTATCCTTACGCCACCCCTTTAGATGTTGTGGTGTGTTGGGAGCAGCTGTAACTAAATAGATGGTATCCTGTAAGACTCCAACCTTGGTATAACGTGTCTCGGTTTTATAATTGTACTGCGCTACTCTGAAATTGAGCACTTGCGTTTGCGCATAAGCCGTTGTACATAGAGTAACTAACAATAAAACCCCGACACCTAAACCTAGCAAAATTTTATAGCCAAAGATGCGCATTTCAATATTAAGGATACATAAAATTATTTCTTTTCTACCTATCGGATCTCATGTCTCCACTGCATCCTACGTGCAGTACCACCTTCTTGCCAATAGCAGCTATCGATACGCATGCGCAACGACGTATAAAAATTGAGATCACTAAGCCAAGCAGGCACAATATCACTAGGGGAATGTGGACGGAGATCGTCTCGCCACCTAAAGCCGTATAACACTCTATCTTCTTGTTGTGTTTCTACGATCGGGAGTATCGTAGACTCTGTCTCTGAATAAAACACAGCTTCATCGATTTCGTGATCACGGATTACAATCTTATAGGTAGGACTTTTGATGCGATTAATCCCAACCAAATCATCCTCATCGCGCATGAAAAAAATCACCTCGCCATCGCCCTCTATCAATACATACTCTAAGGTGTTCTGACTAAGATAGGCACGCATTTTTAGCCCCGTCATCTGATTGTAATTCTCCTCTCGATCTAGTGACCCGAGAAAGACCTTCTCCTCGAAGTATATACTATCTAAGCCCCCCTTTCCTATATAGCCAACTATGTTCTCAGCCGAGATTTGCGACTTCTCGTTCCACAGGTAGGGGTACGGTTTCCCGATCAAATGCACCGTACTATCGCGACCATTCACGTACAACGTATCGCAGGCTACTTGTAAATCTGAGCGAAAACTACGTACAAGCTCCTGAGCCCAGATATGATAAACTGTATCTGTGAGGTGTTTTATCGAATCAAGTAAAAGAACTTCGTCGCGTAGATCGAATTTCTCCGCACGCAAATACAACGAATCTTGCTTATTCTCCGTACCATCTATTCGAAAAAGGAGAGGATTGCGATCAACAAGCACTCGTCGCGGCGTAGACCAATAGTAGAGGTGCTCGCTATATACCCTATCCTCTCGCAACGAATCCTCTAACAATACTTGTCCAAAAGCCTCCATCGTATGTGCCTGTCCGTCGATCACCAAACGATCCGCAAAAAAATGTTCTCCACGATTACGAAAGGCGACACTCCCTTCGAGTTCCGAAGCTTTAGTCTTCAAATTATACCAACCCTTATTGCAGAGCCCTACCTGTTCTTGTCGATAAATACGAATATTTCCCCAGAGGTAAAGCATCTCCGAATCGCGATAATATTTTAATGTATCGCTAAAACTTCGGAGTTCCTCCCCCTGAAAACGCACTTCACCCGTCAAGACGGTCAAACTTTCGTCAGAGAGGTAGATTCCTTGCAAACTCTCCAATTCGTTCTGCTCCGAACGCATGCGCCCCCAAGTCGAAAAGCGCACTGAATTTTCACGTGTATCGTAATCTAGAATATCGCTCCAGAGAGTATAGTTTTTTACCGTATCACGCAGCACAACATCGTGTCCAAAGATACGCCCCAAGCCCAACTGACCATCGTAATACAACGAGTCGCCTACGATGCGCAAATCCTTACTATAAATAGTAACTCTCCCATAAGCACTAAATTGATTCGTAGCTTGAGTTAAATAGGCACTATCACACTGCATTACTGCACCATCGTGTTCCAAACAGACCTCACCCAAGAGCCGATGAACTACACTCTCGCCCACCTGAAGAGGCTTCATGGCGCGAGCTCGTTTTATGGTTACATCTACTGCACCTACTGTTGGCAAAACGCCTAGAATCAATAAGCATATGCAAGAGACTTGCTGCAGAAGTGCGCGCAACATAGAACTACTCTTTCGTGGTCATTTTTTGCTTCCAAAAATTGTACTTGAAAACACAATCAGCATAGCGATTATCTATCCAGATATACATATTTTTCTGCTTCTTTTCTACCCACTGATCGAAAACTTGGCGTTCCTTAGCTTGTTTCGCCAAATTCTGCACTAGAGCGTAATCGTCCTCAAGGCTCATTTTATGTGGAGGGATAATGCGCTCGAGATATACTACCTTCAGGACAACATTCCCCATTTTATCGCGACTCTCAAATGGTTCAGACATCTCCCCTTCTTTCAGCTCCTTGATCGCGAAGTAATCTACCGGAAGCATTGTTTCCTTATCTAGGGCCGTCCCCCCTGTCTGCATATTTACGGCAAATCCACCATTGAGGCGAGTATCCTTGTCGTCTGAGTATTTCAGACACGCCTGTGCAAAGGTCAGCGAATCTTTTTTTATCAATTGTGTAATACTATCCAAACGGCGTGAAGTGCGACCCAAGATATCCGCACTATAGGTAGGACGCATCAATATATGACGCACATTTACCAACTTCCCCTTCTTACCTATCATTTGTATCAAATGAAAACCGTATTCTGATTTCACAATGGGACTTACCTGACCATCATGTAGTGCAAAGGCTGCATCAGCAAAAGGTTTTACAAAACCCTCGCGTGGCATAAAACCGAGCTCGCCCCCTTTAACAGATGAGCCTGGATCCTCAGAATAGGCTATAGCCAATGTCGAGAAACGCTCTCCCTTTAGTATACGTTCTCGCAAACTTAAGAGTTTCTCTTTTACTTGGAACTCTGCCTCACTAGCCTCAACAGGAGCTAATACCAATTGACGGTAAACAAACTGTTCGGGCAATAGTTTAAGACTATCCACGGGTTGAGCTTTAAAAAATTGCTTGACTTCCGAAGGTGTTACGAGCACTTTATCTATTATTTTACTACGCACTTGTTCCGAACGACGCTGCTCTGCAAGCACCTGTTCCATCTCTTGGCGTATCTCCTTCATCGAGCGTCCGTAGAGCTTCTCGAGGGCTTGTTCGCTGCCAGCATGCTGGACAAACTGAGCAAGACGCTGATCTATCTCCTGCGAGCCTTCAAAATTGGGTTGTGGTATACTATCTAAATCGGCTTGATCTAAAAGCATATAGTGTAATAACAGACTCTCCAAAATGCCACACGAGCTATTCTTTTGCAAGGGTACATTTTGGACACGCGCACGCATTAGTTCCGTTTCGATATCTGAATAAAGCAACTGTCGCGTACCGACATTGGCTACCGTGCCATCTAAGAGTTGTGCAAAAGAGCTGTTCGCAAACAAAGATGTAAACAATAAAAGCGAAAACCATCGCAACGTATTCCGCATTTCTAACCTCCGTTATTTCTTAAACTTCACTACGCCCGAAGATGTACCCTCACTTACGATACTCTCCTCTAGCTCGCGTACCAGAGCAACTTCTCGACGATTCAAAATTATACTCTTCACCTCATTCTGTACATAGGAGAAGGGAGCCACCGTCCCCGCCTCTTTCCACTCCTGGAACGAGAGTAAATAAACCTTTCCATCATCCACAAATTCGGCATGACGCGCTCTACGATTCCCAAAACTTATATCGACATACGAGGGGAGATAGCGCCCGAGTGACAACAAAGGATACCAAGTATCAGGGATAAGTAATAATTGCACTCCCGCCTTCATCTCCAAACTTGAGAGCTCTTGCATACTCGCATCACCTCCTTGCAACGTATAGTGGCGTCGCACTTGCGCCATATACTGGCTTTGTTCGGGAATTGTAAGTAGAAGTACACGAACAATAGTCCGCTTGAGAAGAAAAAGCTCCTGATTCTCTTCGTAAAACTGATGCTGTTCTGCAATACTTATTGTTGTATCTAGATGCTCGCGCACGTATTCACTCTCATACGACTGGGTATAAAGAGCTCGCCTGTAGTCCAGTACCTGCTTTTCGATCTTCAGATTGCCTCGTCCTATTTCTTGCTCAGCATGCCTATACAACAAAATATTACGTATCCAAGCCTCTACATACTGCTGCACATTGCGAGTACTATCCTCCGCACTCTTACCTTCGTACAAATTGAGAGGGATTTCGCTCGCTTGCAAACTCCAGTCGTCTATAGATACGACACGATCCGTCTCCTGCTCCGTATTATCCGCACAGCTTTGTAGCAAGGCCAAAACGACAATACCAAAAGCTACAAGCAAAGTAGACCTTTGCATATACTACAACGCTTCAAGGGGTTTGAACTGAGCTTCATCTACCTCCACCCTATATTTCGCACGAAGTTCTTGCAACCAATTCACTTCTGCCTCTTCCTGATATATACGTTGCAGTTCGCCGCGCGACTCGTCATAACTCTTACGGACGTTTGGTTTGTCACCCACCACACGTAGGAAAAATGAACGAGAATCTTGCTTTATAACACGCGAGCAATTCTCCTCCCACTGTACCAATTTTTGCATCGTTTCCGGTTTCCCGTAATCCGCGAAATAGGAAATACCCGCTTCGTAATTCGCTTTGCGAAAAGAAATCGTATCCCGTGCTAACTCCTTTTTCGATACTTTCGACTTCAAATTGGAGCACAACCGCGCACGCAAAGCCTCAAGTTTATCTACGTCCCTCTTCGTACTATATTCTTCGGCAGTTAAACATCTTGTAAACAGAAGTTTTTTCTTATCTCTTTTATAAATCTTCTTATACTCTTTTTCCTGCTCAGGCGAAACCTGCCAAAGCTTACGTTCACTTATATCAAAGAGTAACAACCCATCGTAGAACTCGTTAAGCAAATAGTCTAGAGTAGGATTCGCCTTACGCACTTCGTTTTCACACTGCGCAAGAGCACTCTGTTCCAGACACGAGAGAACAATCTTATCTAAATCGCTGTTCTGGAGTTTGATATTTCTCTGCTTTATATATTCATCCAAGACCTGAAGCTTAAGAAACTCCTTCCCAACTCTCGCAAACCTCTTGTGCAATAATTGAGTAGAGGCTTGCTGTTCTATCTTATACGTCTCCGCTCCTGTAGTATCTGACATGTGATTGAAATAATACATCAAATAGGTATTGAGAGAATCCTTGTATATCTCGTATGTCTGACGTTCTAACATCGATTTTACAAGCGCATCATGCCCTTCCATATCTATTCCTGAACGCCGTAAATTATCTCGGATCGTTGTACGCGACTGCTCATAAGAGCCAACGGGGTAGTATCGTAAACGAGAAAAAAGATGCCATCCTCTCCTAGTACGAATGGGCTGAGTAACATCCCCATCTTCCTTTAAAGAAAATATGGGCTCTGTTATTTCTGCAGGATAACGACCCGCCGAGACGGGAAGCATAAATCCACCCATTCGCGCCATCAGAGTATCGCTGCTATATTTCTGTACAAGCTCCATAAAGCTCTTCCCATCCTCTAACATCTTGCGTATCAAGACTACAGAATCGTAAACCTCCTTCACTCGCTGTGGAGTAGCATCGGGTTTTACATATCGAACCAAATTCGAAACCTGCATCTTACCACGGGCAGGACGACGATCATTGACTTGAATGATATGGTAACCAAATGTAGTACGTATTGGCATAGATACTGAATCTACCGGTGTAGCAAAAGCTGCGCGTTCAAAGGGTTCCACCATAGTAAACGCACAAAAGAATCCCAGATTTCCACCATTCTCTTTCGCCGAAGGATCTTCACTCACTGCTCGCGCTAAACTATCAAAAGAAGCACCCTTAAGAATTTGTGTACGCAACTCCATGGCTCGATTATAGATGAGACTATCCTCTGTGTCGGCTGGCACATTTAGCAATATGTGCGAGGCCGAAATCTCCCACAGCATCCGTTCATAAGCTTCATGGTAAATCTGCTCACGTTCGGCACTATCTAAGAAATAAGGAGTAAGCTGAATATCGCGATATTGTTGATATTCTGTTAAAAATGAGCGTTGCTTATCCAGACCTTGCGCCTTAGCATCCAATACTTTGAGACGATAATCGATATACGACTGCAAAAATTCGCGTATTGTACTCGGCTTTGTCTCACTCTTATACGAATTATGCTTGTTCCACAAATACAAGAACTCCGCCTTCGAGATCGAATCGTTACCCACTATCAGGAGTGGGGGGACATTTGCCCTTACCACTAGAGTCGTGAACAGGGATAATACAAAAAAAATGAGACAACGCTTTGCCATGTTATTAATTTTCAAAATCTCTCATTAATAAACGCAAGAAAAAAGCCCTTTCTTATAAAGAAGGGTTGCTCTCGGCATTTTTCACGTTCAGTATATTTTATTAAGAAAGTACGACAACTAAACTGAATGGCGGGAATAGTTTGGTGCTTCGCTCGTAATCGTTACATCGTGCGGATGACTCTCCAAAATTCCTGCGTTACTTATACGTACAAACTTTGCTTGCTTAAGAGTCGTAAGATCTTTTGCTCCGCAATACCCCATACCTGCCCTTAGACCACCTACGAGCTGATATACCACCTCGGCGAGAGTCCCCACATAAGGAACTCGCGCTGCAATCCCCTCCGGCACTAACTTTTTAATATCCTCTTCAACATCTTGGAAATAACGATCCTTCGAGCCTTGTTGCATAGCTTCTAGAGACCCCATACCACGATACGTCTTGTAGCGTCTCCCATTGTAAAGAATCGTTTCGCCTGGTGACTCCTCTACTCCTGCAAACATCGAGCCCATCATCACCGAATCTGCTCCAGCAGCGAGTGCTTTTACAAGGTCGCCTGAGTAGCGAATTCCACCATCTGCAATCAATGTAACCCCAGAACCTTCAAGAGCTTTCGCTACGTTGTAGATAGCATCTAATTGGGGAACTCCTACACCCGCAATCACACGAGTAGTACAGATCGAACCCGGTCCGATCCCTACCTTTACAGCATCTGCACCAGCCTTAGCCAAGCATTTGGCAGCATCGCCCGTAGCAACATTGCCTACTACTATCAACAAATCAGGATAAGCAGCTCGTACACGTCGTAAAGTATCGATCACATACTTCGAATGTCCGTGTGCAGTATCTATTACGATCACATCCACTTCTGCACTTACTAAGGCTGCAACGCGTTCTAGAGTATCGTGTGTAACACCTACGCCAGCCGCTACTAGCAAGCGCCCTTTAGTATCTTTGCTCGCAAAAGGATTAATACTCACCTTCACGAGATCTTTATATGTCAACAAACCCTTAAGCTTCCCTTGTTTGTCTACCACAGGTAGCTTCTCTATTTTGTGCTGTTTGAGGATCTCTGCTGCTTGTACAAGGTCGGTATTCACACCTGTGGTTACAAGAGGCATCGGGGTCATTACTTTTGCAATTGAGCAATCTAGATCTTCCTGAAAACGGAGATCGCGATTTGTAACAATCCCTACCAGTCTTTTTTCCGTATCCACCACTGGAATACCTCCTATATGATACTCGTGCATCAAAAGGATGGCATCACGTACCTTCTGCTCTGGTCGGATTGTTACTGGGTCGTAAATCATGCCATTCTCTGCCCGTTTAACATCGCGAACCTGACGAGCCTGAGCTTCTATAGACATGTTCTTGTGTATAACACCAAGCCCACCTTGTCGCGCCATCCCAATTGCCATTGCCGATTCTGTAACCGTATCCATCGCTGCACTTAGCAGTGGTAACGAGAGGTACATATCTCGTGCAAAACGCGTCGTCAGATTCACCTCGCGCGGCAGAACTTCGGAATATGCAGGTACTAGCAAGACATCATCGAAAGTCAGACCTTCCGATACTACACGATCGCTTAAAAATGACATTTTTACAACACCCTCCTTTGGGCAAAGTTAACGAAAAAGTCAAGAACTTTTTTTATTTCTATATTACAGACAATACTGCAGACAACTTCTCCCCGCTTCTCTCATGCATTCTCTCTAAAATATGCAGGATAAAACTTTTACTTTAGCTGTTTCGTAAAACAGAGAGGAAATTGTACTAAAAAAGAAAAATCTAATGTCCTGGATTCAAGAATTTAAGGCCTTTGCTATCAGAGGAAATGTTATGGATATGGCCGTAGGTGTTATCATTGGTGGCGCTTTTGGTAAAATCGTAACCTCATTAGTTAGCGACGTCATTATGCCTTTTATTGGTATTTTCACGGGAGGAATAAATTTCGCAGGTCTCACGGCTACCATCGGAGAGGCAGAGATCAAATATGGACAATTCATCCAAAATATATTGGATTTCTTAATCATTGCAGTCTGTATATTCTTGATAATCAAGGCGATGAATAGTCTGAAAAAAGAAAAGGAAACGACTCCTGTCGAGCCAGAGAGCAAAGAACCAAGTAATGAAGAGAAACTTCTTACAGAAATTCGTGATTTACTAAAAAACAATAATCTCCGCTGAGATTGTTACCTTTGCATCCAGAGGTCGTGAAAGCCTCTTCAGGTCCAGTAGCTCAGTTGGATAGAGCAACAGCCTTCTAAGCTGTGGGTCGTGGGTTCGAATCCCGCCTGGATCACTCGCTCCTTCGAGCTATATCCCACCTCTTTGTTTATGGCAGGAATTTTGCAGCCGATTAAGTCCTAAAGCTTTCATTATTACTTTCGAATGCGCACGCTTCCCTATTTCTTGCCAATAGTTCTGTTACTTATTTGCACACACATCACCCACCTTCAAGCACAGACAATCCCTCTTGATGAGGGAGGATTTCTTGTAAAAGGTTACAACATAACAGGCGACACCATCCCCTACATCCCTATTCGCGAGGTTGTTGTATTTCGTGCGCGCGTATTTAAATCGCAACGCGATTACGACAGCTATTGGCGTCTAGTGCGTAATTTCAAAAAGGTTTATCCCTATGCACTCATAGCGCGTACCAAATTCCGAGAAATAGACTCTGTTTGCGCTACCATCGACGGCTCTTTAGCTCGCAAACGATATATTGCGCGTATGCAGCGCGAGCTTACTAAAGAGTTCGAAGAGCAACTAAAGTCTCTTACTTTTTCGCAGGGACGTCTTCTTTTTAAACTCATCGATCGCGAAACGGGGCGGACAACCTACGACATTATTAAGCAATTCCGCGGTAGTCTTACTGCATTCTTTTGGCAGGGAGTTGCCACACTTTTCAGTTCCGACCTCAAGAGTAAATTCGACAACGAAAGCGAAGAGAATAAACTTATCAACGAACTCATTATTCAGTACGAGCATGGTCAATTATAGCATCGTCGAGATACACTAATACAAAAATTCATGTTGCGCTCCACAACGCACATGATTTCACTTTTGTTCAAAAAATATGTACTAACTTGTACTATATACCTAAAAACAATTGTGAACAAGATGAAAAGTATAGTAGACGGAATTGGACGGTACTTTTTCGGAGAAGACTCAAAAAAACGACGTACAGGTTGGCGACAAATTCTTATCTTCTTGTGCTGCTGCCTGCTTTTTGTATTTGCTTGGCTAGTACCTCCCACTTTTTTAGGATTACCTGCCGATTTACCTACCACACAGCAGCGCGTAATTGCACTCTTCATTTTTGCAGCACTACTCTGGATTTTTGAACCGATCCCTGCTTGGGTTACTTCAATCACTGTGCTGGTCGTTATGCTGCTCACCCTCTCTAATAGTGGCTTTGCAATTTTTAGAGATACGTCTGATCCCAACTTAGGCATTTTAATGAATTACAAAACCCTCCTCAATACCTTCGCCGATCCGATTATCATGCTTTTCATGGGTGGTTTTGTATTAGCAATGGCGGCGAGTCATGTTGGTTTAGATGTCTCCATTGCACGAGTCTTTTTGAAACCTTTCGGTACAAAATCGGAAAACGTCCTACTGGCATTTATTCTAATTACAGGGCTTTTTTCAATGTTCATTAGCAATACAGCGACTGCAGCACTAATGATTACTATCCTAACTCCCGTCTTAAAAACGTTACCTAAAGACGGAAAAGGACGTATCGCATTAGCCCTAGCAATACCTGCAGGCGCAAATCTCGGAGGGCTCGGAACTCCTATAGGAACACCCCCAAACGCTATTGCATTAAAATATTTAAACGACCCAGCAGGTTTAAACTTCAATATCGGATTTGGCGAATGGGTGGCTTATATGATGCCCTTAACATTGCTATTGCTTTTTATTTCATGGTTACTCCTAAAATGGTTGTTTCCCTTCAAGCAAAAGACAATTCATTTAGTCATAGAGGGAGATCTGAAAAAGGGATGGAAAACACGAGTTGTAGAAATTACATTTATCGTAACCATCCTCCTCTGGATGTTCGATAAACTAACTGGTATACAGGCAGGGGTCGTAGCTCTACTACCCGTGGCAGTTTTCAGTCTATTTGGCATTGTAACGAAACATGATCTCGGTAAAATCAACTGGAGCGTATTATGGATGGTCGCTGGCGGTTTTGCGCTAGGCGAGGGAATGCGAGAGACAGGCCTAGCTCAAACTATTGTCACCTCCATACCTTTTGATTCTTGGCCGGCATTTGTAGTCATTGTTGCCTCTGGCTTTATTTGTTGGTTACTCTCCACATTCATCAGTAATACTGCCACTGCCGCACTCCTTATGCCTATTCTCGCAACGGTAGCTACAGGTATGGCCACGACCCTGCTTCCTTTCGGAGGAGAAAAAACTTTATTAATTGGTATTGCCCTTTCGGCCTCGCTGGCTATGATGCTCCCCGTAAGTACACCGCCCAATGCTATTTCACACTCCACTGGCTTTATAGAAGTGCGAAATATGGAACGCTTCGGATTGCTAATCGGAGGAATTGGCTTTCTCATCGGCTATGCAGCCTTAGTGATCTATGGAACCTTACTTTGGTAAGGATATAACTATTTTTTGTAAAACTTTCCTTGCGCTCAAGAGAAATTCTTGGGCGCAAAATATTTGAGCAATTTTTACGTTATACAAAAACGCTTGTTTGAACTACGTTTAAATAAACGTAGATGAGAGAGTAAGGCTGTAAGAGGTAAGATAAAAGTAACGAAAGGTGAATTATTGTAGGATGGAGAAACAGCAAAGAGTATTTACATTTGGTGGAGCGAATACGCAGGGCAATGGCACAATGCGTAACGAACTCGGAGGAAAAGGTGCGAACTTAGCAGAAATGAGTCGTCTGGGTATGCCCGTGCCTCCTGGATTTACAATTACCACAGCTACCTGCAACGACTATTATACGCTGGGTAAGGATGCGATCGTAAAATCGCTAGAGAGCGATGTACACCAAGCGATACTGGGACTAGAAAAAATTATGGGCGCGAAGTTCGGTGATAAGGAAAACCCACTTCTCGTCTCTGTTCGTTCGGGCGCGCGTGCATCCATGCCTGGAATGATGGATACGATCTTGAACCTAGGACTGAACGACGAAGCTGTTGAAGGGTTAGCAAAACGAACCAACAATCCTCGCTTTGCTTGGGATAGTTACCGTCGTTTTATTCAGATGTATGGAGACGTCGTACTAGGACTAAAACCCGTATCGAAGGAGGCTGAAGATCCGTTTGAAGTAATTATAGATGCAAAGAAAGTTAAACGTGGAATAAAATCGGATACTGAGTTTACAGTAGAGGATCTCAAAGAGTTGGTTCTCGAGTTCAAAGCTGCTGTAAAACAACACACGGGCAAAACCTTCCCGACAGATGCCAAAGAGCAGCTCTGGGGCGCCATATTCGCAGTATTCGAGAGCTGGATGAACGACAGAGCAAAGCTCTATCGCCGTCTTAATAAGATTCCCGAAGAGTGGGGAACTGCCGTGAACGTGCAGTGTATGGTGTTTGGTAATATGGGCGAAACCTCAGCAACGGGAGTAGCTTTTACACGTGATGCTGCAACGGGGGAACGTATTTTTAATGGAGAATTCCTAGTAAATGCTCAGGGCGAAGATGTTGTTGCAGGAGTACGTACTCCACAACCCATTACAATAGAAGGTTCTCGACGCTGGGCTAAGTTGAAAGAGGTAAGCGAAGAGGATCGTAAACGTATTGCGCCTTCGTTAGAGGAGGTCATGCCCGAGGCTTTTGCTGAGTTGAATACGATTCAGCAAAAACTGGAACAGCACTACCATGACATGCAAGATATCGAGTTTACTATCCAAGATGGTAAACTCTGGATGTTGCAAACACGCTCTGGCAAACGCACAGGGATGGCTATGGTTAAGATGGCTATGGATATGCTTGATGAGGGGGTAATCGACGAACCTACGGCGCTCCTTCGAGTAGAACCCGAAAAATTAGACGAATTATTACACCCCATTTTTAATAAGGAGGCGCTCGCAGGAGCAAAACTCATCGCCTCGGGGCTTCCAGCTTCACCAGGTGCAGCTACTGGACGCATTGTCTTCTTTGCAGATGTTGCAGAAGAATGGGCAGCACGAGGTGAAAAAGTGATATTGGTACGACAAGAGACATCGCCAGAAGATTTGCGTGGTATGCACGTAGCAATGGGGATCTTGACCGCTCGCGGAGGCATGACTTCCCATGCAGCCGTAGTTGCTCGTGGTATGGGTAAATGTTGTGTATCTGGAGTCTCTACACTTGAGATAGAATACTCGAGTCGCGAGATGAAAACTCCTAATGGTACATTTAAAGAGGGTGATTGGATCTCATTAGATGGTAGTACTGGTCGCGTATATGCTGGTCAAATCGCAACTAGCGATGCAGATATGAGCGGAGATTTTGCGCGTTTGATGGCTCTGGCCGAAAAATATGCTAAAATCAAAGTTCGCACCAATGCAGATACACCACACGATAGTACAGTGGCTCGTAATTTTGGTGCACAGGGGATCGGACTTTGTCGCACAGAACACATGTTCTTTGAAGATGAAACTCGGATTTCTGCCATGCGCGAGATGATTTTAGCAGAGGATCAAGAAGGGCGTCGCAAAGCGCTAGCGAAGCTATTACCTATTCAACGAGAGGACTTTATAGGGATATTTGAAGCGATGCACGGTCTTCACGTTACGGTACGTCTACTCGATCCTCCATTGCACGAATTCCTTCCGCAAACGAACAAACAGCAAGAAGTTGAAGCTCCAAAAATGGGGCTTACAGTAGAAGAGGTGAAAGCTAAGGTCGAGCAGCTCAAAGAGGTAAATCCTATGCTAGGATTCCGTGGCTGTCGTTTGGGAGTACTATATCCCGAGATTACGCAAATGCAAACACATGCAATAATCGAAGCGGCATTGATCTTAAAGAAACGCGGAATTACTGTTTACCCTGAGATTATGGTACCTCTTGTAGGGCATGTCAATGAGTTTAAGAACCAGAAAGAAATAATCTTAGCAAAGGCAGAAGAAATCTTCAAGGAGTATAACGATAGCGTCGAATTCAAGATCGGTACAATGATAGAGATCCCTCGTGCAGCACTAACAGCTGATGAGATTGCAGCCGAAGCAGATTTCTTCAGTTTTGGAACAAACGACCTCACACAAATGGTCTTTGGATACAGCCGTGACGATATTGCTCACTTCTTACCTTATTATCTAGCTAATGGAATCCTGAAATTCGATCCATTCAAGACATTGGACAGAAAAGGAGTCGTTTCGTTGATAGCTCAAGCTGCAACACTTGGACGTAAAACAAAACCTGAGCTCTCTCTCGGGATTTGTGGTGAACACGGAGGCGATCCCACGTCCATACGCTATTGTTGCGATCTAGGATTAAACTATGTGAGTTGTTCGCCCTTCCGGGTGCCTATTGCACGACTCACTGTTGCGCAAGCAGCTATTTCGGAATACAAACAATAGAATATTACGAACAATAGACCGCAGAGACAGGGATCTTTTTCCTTGTCTCTGCTTTTTTCTCCCGTTAATATCCTTCCCATTGCCTGCAGTCTATACAATGTGGACGGGTACGCTAATTTAGCGAATCGCGTAGCGCCTCAGTATATTCTGTTTGCAGTTACTTTAGCTATAATTCTCCATTCACCTTGTGCATCCAATTCTTCTTTTCTCCATAGAAAAGAAGCGGTTTCAATATTTGAGAATACATATCTCATTTTCGCCGTCGTATTCTCCGTCAACACAATTTCCACTCCACTTTTTCGAGCAGTTAGACGGATTGCCTCGCCCATACAACCGTAAAAGATATCCCATTCCATCGTCTTGGGATTAAAAATACGAAGTGTCGTGCCGTATTCAGCATCTGGCTGTTTATCTTGTAAACGCTCTGCACGCGAGGGAACAATAAAAAGATCTTGGACAGCTGTTCCATCCAAGACACGAGAAAATATCCATTCTCCCTTTACACATCTAGGTTCTGCATCTTCTAAATGATCATGCCACTCTATATTCCATCCCCCTATCAGCCCTTCGAAGAAATCGTATTCTACAGGGATTCGTTCATTCCTAGTATTGCAGCATAGCGCATTTATAAAATCATTCATAAACTTCATTTTGATTCTGTTACAGAATAAAGTGTAACCGAGAACTACAATCTCGTCGCACGATTTATAAAATCCACAACGCTCTCCCTAACTTGTTTAGACGAAAGCTTCACCTCTTTCCTACGTTTGACAAACTATTACTCCAATGCATTAGCATTAGTATTACTAAGTTAGGTTTTCACAATATGTTAAGCCCGTATTTTGTAATTAAAGAGATATGACTTATTTTGGGTGCGGTGTAATGTGTCGTACATGCACAATACCGAGATCTGAATAGACTATTGTCATATTCGCATTACGCGAGAGCTGGTACAACGTATTCGAATATTCGTAAAGAAAACGAGGAGTATTTTTACTATTAATATAGGGTGCAATTTTTAGGGCAAAATTTAACTCGTCGCCTAAGAGAAAACAAAAATCGCTGCAGTTTATATGTAACATATAAATCTCTCGTAAGAGATGGGAAAAATACAATAAAAGCGCTCGCTGCTCCTCTCGCTTTAAACTTGCGACCTCCTCGCCCCAAGCAAAGATATCTTCGTAGTCGCGCTTGTAAGCAGATCGGAACAAGCGCTGAAAAAAAACTAAATAGGGTGAAACGAGCTCACCAGCCTCCATTCGCAGTGCTTCTATATAGTTCCCTTGCGCAACACGGGCAATTTCTGTGAGAATTTCTGGAGGTTGTGTACTGAATTCTTGCAGAGCTTGGGCAATATCATCTTCTTGCAATGGTGGGAGAAAGATGCTCTGTAGACGCGAACGTATCGTTGCCAATAGTCGTTCGGGATGTTCTGTTACAAACAAGAAAAGTGTCTTATTAGCAGGCTCTTCTAATGTTTTTAATAATCGATTCGCCGCTTCGCTACGCATTTTCTCGGGTTTCCAAATGAGAACAATGCGATAGCTCTTACCATAAGACTTGAAGTTAAATTGATCAATCAGTTGATCAATATGAGCAGTGGGTATTAGTAATTGTTTCGAAGATTCTGCATTGAGCTCATTTTGCCAATCGGCTTCTGTAATATAGACATACTCGTTGAGGAGTTTGATGAGTTTCTTTTTTTCTTCATCTACTTTTTTGAATACGTCGCTATCTTTTTCTTGAGTAAACGTAGGAGGATAAACGAAAAAATCGGGATTCGTAAGCGACTCAAAGGAACGACACATAGCACACGTACCGCAAGAATCTCCGTCGGAGGTTGGATGTTCACAGCAAGCATATTGTGCAAAAGCAAGAGCCATAGGAAGCGTACCACTTCCATCACGTCCAGTAAAAAGTAGCGCATGGGGTATCTGTTGCTTTGCTACATATTTACGCAACAGATTTTTTACAAATTCTTGTCCTACGATCTCGCGAAAAAACATTCTTAGCTTACTCTATACTGCGCTCTAGTAATTTTATGATGCGTTGCGAGGCGCCTATATTAGCTAAAACATAGTCTCGAGC
Source organism: uncultured Bacteroidia bacterium (assembly GCA_965240855.1). GTDB lineage: Bacteria > Bacteroidota > Bacteroidia > Bacteroidales > CAJPTX01 > Bacteroides_D. Next base: position 68,097 of record CBDEMG010000041.1, read on the forward strand.
AATACTTCCCATTTTCGCTCTCTGGGCAGCATCGTGCATCAATTGTAATAGTTCTTCGCGAAAATCTTCTTGTGTTTCCAATGTAAGAGCTGCACCACGATCTATAAGATCTAGTGCTTCGCGAAAAGCGGTAAAATGGGGACCAAAAGTAATGGGTAAACTAAAGGTTGCTGGCTCAAGAGTGTTATGGATTCCCACGCCAAAACCTCCCCCTACATATACTAGCGATGCATAGCGATATATTGCCAGTAGCAATCCTACACTATCGACTATCATTATACGCGCTTTTTGCAAATGTTCGAGAGTTGTCTCTGCAGTATACCGCACAATTTCCTCAGCAGAGAATAAATGAAGCCAGTGAACTATATTTTGTTCATGAATCTCATGAGGTACAAGAATAGCTTTCCAACCTTTTGGTAACTCACGAAATATCGGTAATAACCTTTCTTCATCAGCAGGCCACGTACTACCAGCTACAAAAACTGAAACGTTCGCAGCAAACATTTCAACTTTTTCTACTGAGCGTGGTTGTTGTGCGGCCTCGTATACGCGATCAAAGCGCGAATCGCCCACAACTGCGACCTGCTGCGCTATGCCAAAACGAGCAAGTAATTCCGAAGATTGTACGTCTTGCACCATCAACGTGTCGAAGAGTTGCAACCAAGAACGATAGCCCGTGCCGTAACTTTTGAAGAATAGTTGTTCTGGACGGAAAAGAGCAGATATAAGATGTACCGCAATTCCTCTTCTACGAAGCTCGCGGAGATAAAAATACCAAAATTCATACTTCACAAATACTGCAATTGTGGGTTGCAGTGTATCAATAAAACGACGTGCATTGCTGGGTGTATCAAGTGGAAGATAAAGAACAAAGTCTGCCAAAGGGTAGTCTTTTCGAACTTCGTAGCCCGAAGGAGAAAAGAACGTAACCACGAGTTGCCAATTCGGGTGTAACCTCTTAAAGAGCTCCATAACAGCTCGTCCTTGTTCGAATTCGCCAAGAGAAGCACAGTGAAACCAGATAAGAGACCCCTTACGACTTTTACATTCTACAACCAGTTTTTTGTACCAATCACGACGTCCTCGCACCCAACTCCGTGCTTTAGTATGACAAAAGGACACAAGGCGTATGAACACCCCATATCCTCCTATCCCAAGTCTATACAATAAGACGCTTAGCAAAATACGTAATTTACAATACGTTCTATACTGCTAACACTCCGTTAGTGTTCTATATAGCGAAGATGCTTTGCAACTTGATCGCCATCTTCGTTCAGTGCAATTTGGAATTCTAGAGTGTCGCCTACTTGAAGCTGCGAGATATCGACATTCTCGAGATCTTGTCGATAGAAAAAGAGATTGTTCGGCGGATATTTTATAAAGCCATACCCCTTGCTCGGATTAAGGTTCATAATCTGTCCCCTATAGTGCTGCTCTCCATATTCATCTTCCCAAGCCTCAAGATTCCCATCCAATACAATGGCGGGTTGTTCTGGAGCAACAGTATCTTGTAGACGAGGAGTACCCAAGGCTGGTTCTGTAGTTACAAACAAATCGTTTACATAATCCAATCCTTCCTCGAGCCCTTGGTCAATCAATACATGCGCTGCAACTGGATAGGTTACCTCTTGCAAGAGATCCTGTGCCGTTCGTGTTACTATCTCGCGTCCTGAATCATCTACATAGGCGAACTCCCAATTGAGTACCATAGTCTTCACCCCCAGCGAGTTCAGTTTCCGAACTAAAGGCACATACTCCCCATCAGAGGTAATGAGCACCAAAACATCAAATTTCTTGATTAATGTCTGTTCATAAGCCTCTAATGCCAACCATACATCTATTCCTTTTTCCTCTTTTTTTCCACTACGAGTACGAAGTGGGAGAAAGTGGGAAACGATTCCAACAGACATGAGAATATCATCGAAGACCCTATCATTATAGAGCTGATTGCCACGCTGCGAAGCTTCCTGTGCACTCAAACGACCTCGAAAATAATGCGCACCGATAATCCGACTATAACGCACCGATATCCCCTCCGATTCTGCTACTAAGTGACGAATAAATCCATGAAACGCTGGCAAACTTAAACGCTGGTGCATTGCATGGAAGTAATTGTAGTAGTTGCTTACATGTAGGAAATAATTCCCATCATAAAACACACCGATTTTTAAAATCTCTGTTCCCATATATATATTATGTCTAGTATTTGATATCACACCAATTGCATCCTTTTATACAAAAGTACACAAAAACTAAAAAAATGGTTCTGAGTGGCTATTCATCTTACCTAAATTCATACAACTTTAAAATTGAAAATTAAAGCGAACTTTTTCACTATGATATAATACAAAAAAGGCTCACAAGTTATCGTGAGCCTTAGTAAACTTCTACTCTATTTTACTTACTTCTATCTTCAAGTTTATTGCCCGTAGATTCTATCAAACATTTCTTCCACCAGTCGGGGTAATCCGGATTATTTACTCGAACTGGAATATCTTCGGAATAGGGAGAGTGTAAAAATTTGCCTTCCTCCTCTTGTTTTACATTCCCATCGATGTATTTCATTAGAAGAAATTCGAAGAGATTCTCCCAACGTTCCATTGTCGTAGCCGCCATTCGATTCGAATAGTCTGTAAGGCTTGCTACTGCTTTACTCGGATCGCTCTTTAACAATTCTAGTGCTTTCTTATCTTCCTCAGACACACTAGCCACAAACGAATTTTCAAGCTCGCATTGCACCTTACGAAGGTCGCTATGCATCAAATCGTAACGGAGATAGCAAAAATTTGTCACTTTATTAAATAGCCAAAAAGCACTTGTACGCGAATATTTAAGCAACGACCCATTCCCCTTTTCAAAAGCATGAGGGATCTTCGTCATACTACTGTACATAGGGGTAAACACCGTAGAAGCTGCATCATCTACTCCAAACCACAAAATACCTCCTATAGGATCTGGCAACCATGAACGACTCTGTGCTACGAAAACAAAACCTGTCTGCTGCGTTGCTGTGGCACGTTCGTGTACGTAGGGCTTACCCTCATATTTCCATGTCATAGGACGCCAGCGATACGGTAAACCGTGAGGACCTGCACCAAAATCCTTCGTCATATCAAGTTCTGTACCTTCCAAATGATCGCGCATTGCATCCATTACATCCTCCACTGCTAACTTACGATCGGGTTTAATCCATAAAGGCATCCGATGATTTAGATTCCAACCCTTAGCATAATCTATATAACTTGCCATCCCGCTATTAATCGCATTAAAGAAGGCCCATACACGCACTTCGCAAAAACGAGCACCACCAAATTCTATAGGATTGTAAGCATCGCAAAAGCTAAAATCCGAATCTTTACCAACAAAATATTTCATTTGCCGCGCAAAACTTATTACATCGTGTGCATAGATCGTTTCTACATCGAGTGAGTAGATCTTATCAAGCTCCTTGCTTGTAATAGAGGTCTTCCCATCTGCAAGAGGAAAGGTTCGTATCCTAGCTTGATTTGCATGGGCACAGACATAGCCATCTGGTACACGACGCGCTACCCATACAGCTCCTTTATTCAAATTTTTCCCGCCCTGCATTTTGACGCCTTTACCAATAAAGTCCATTACCCAAACTTCGTTCGCATCGGCTATAGAGAAAGACTCACCGCTACTTGCATACCCGTAGCGCTCTACGAGTTCGACCATTGTCTTAATTGCTTCTCGAGCTGTCTTAGCTCGCTGTAAAGTAAGATAAATTAATGAGCCATAATCTACAATCCCCGTGGTATCCAACAATTCAGAACGCCCACCATAGGTTGTCTCGCCTATAGCTAATTGATATTCGTTCATATTTCCTACTACATTGTAGGTCTCTAGTGCTTGTTCTATCTCGCCGAGATACTTGTTCGAATCCCACTCATAGACTTTAAGCATCGTTCCTTTCGGATATTTTGCTGCTGGCCAGTGATATAACTCACCATACAAATAGTGAGAATCGGCAGCATACGAGATCATACACGAACCGTCGCGAGATGCTCCCTTTGTTATTAAGAAGTTCGTACAAGCCCAGATAGGCGACGAAACAAGGAGCATTAGAAAGAATACCAATAGCTTACGTTTCATATTACTTCTAAATCACTTTGTTCTAAAAATGTATCTCTACAAATATAGAACTTTATAATATATCTCGAATGTTAGTGAATCTTGTATTCCTATTCCACCTCTTCCTTCCACTCGCCGACATTCCGAGTCTTCTCGTCGAAGCTCACCCCGATGTAGTGGATCTTACGCTTGGT
>CBDEMG010000042.1:0-14372 GCA_965240855.1 uncultured Bacteroidia bacterium
TCCGAACTCCTTGGCGAACTCAATGCTTCGCATACGGGGTCGGGGTATCGTCCCAATGCAAAACAAACTTCTTGGCAAACCTCTTCGATCGGAGTCTTCTTCGATCGCAATTACAAGGGCACTGGGGTAAAGGTAACAGAAGTAATTGCAACAGGTCCCTTCGATCGTGCAGATTCTAAGCTAACTCCTGGCGATATTATTACCCACATCGATGGCGAGCCGTTAGCAAACTACGGAGAATTCCCCCGTCTTCTCAACAAAAAAGCAGGCGAACGGACGCGCGTCACCTTTACACATGCAGGACAAAGTATTAACGAAATCGTAAAACCCGTATCGCTCGCAATGTTACGTGAGATTCTATACGAACGATGGATTGAACAACGCCGCCATGAGGTGGATAGTCTCTCGAATGGACGCCTCGGATACGTACACATTCGTGCGATGGATTCTGAAAGTTTCCGTACTATTTATTCCGAACTCTTCGGGCGCTACAACGATCGTGAGGGCGTAGTAATCGACACGCGTTACAATGGAGGTGGCCATCTGCACGAAGATATAGAGGTGCTCTTTAGTGGTAAGAAATATCTCGATCAAGTGCCGCGCGAACACTGGGTGGGTGAACAACCGCGTAAACGTTGGAAGAAGCCGAGTATCATGCTCATATCCGAAGCGAACTACAGCAATGCACATGGTACGCCTTGGGTATATAAGACTCTCGGGCTCGGGAAGCTCGTAGGAATGCCTGTAGCCGGCACTATGACCTCTGTATGGTGGGAGACTCAAATAGATCCAAGTCTTTATTTCGGGGTGCCGATTGTCGGGTATATCGATGCTACAGATAACTACCTTGAAAATCAGCAACTCGAACCCGATATAGAAGTTCCTCTCGATTATCTCCGTCTTGCAAACGGACACGACTCACAAATTGAACGCGCAGTTGTAGAATTGTTAAAGGACTGCGATACAGTAAATGCAACAAGTCCCTGGCCCGCTATCAATAAGAAGTACGACAAGTAGTTCAATCCTTGTAAAAGTCTGTACAAGGCGCTGCAATCTTTTGTAGCGCCTTTTTTTACATTAGTTGAGTTTCTGAGCCTACTTAAAAATAAGAAAACAACACTTCGTACTAAATATTGGTTATCTTTGTTACTGACATGTAGTATTATCGAATAGAATTAAAAAAAAACGTGTGCTATGGAACTAACCGCTGCAATGATTGCTGACTATCTAGGCGGCGATGTGGAAGGCGATCCTACTACTCGCGTTAGCGAATTTGCTAAGATAGAGGAGGGCACAACGGGCAACCTCTCTTTTTTATCTAATCCGAAATACGAACATTATCTCTATACAACAGAGTCAAGCATTGTCCTTGTCAATCGGACTCTGAAACTAAAACACCCCGTTAAGGCTACTCTTATCCGCGTAGACGATTCATATGGATCTCTTGCGAAGTTACTGACCTATATCGAATCGCAAAGACCTCGCAAAAAAGGAATACATCCTACTGCTATTATAGAAGAATCTGCTACTATAGGACGAGAGGTATATATCGGTCCCTATGTCTATGTAGGAGAGAACGCGATCATCGAGGACTACGTCCAACTCTTCCCACATACTTTTGTTGGCGATATGGTTCGTATCGGAACTCAAAGCATCCTTTATGCTGGGGTTAAGGTATATACGAAGTGTGAGGTGGGAGAACGATGCATCATCCACGCAGGTGCGGTAATCGGTAGCGATGGATTTGGGTTTGCTCGCGATGCTGATCAAAAATTTACTAAGATCCCACAAATGGGAAACGTCATAGTAGGCAACGACTGCGAAATAGGTGCCAATACTACCATTGACCGTGCTGCCTCTGGCGCTACACGTCTGAACGACAATATTAAATTGGACAATCTCGTACAAATTGCACACAATGTTGAAATTGGCGAAAACACGGTAATGGCAGCACAAACTGGCATAGCTGGCTCTACGAAAGTGGGTAAGAATTGTATGTTCGGAGGGCAAGTAGGGATCGTCGGACATGTAACTATTACTGATGGTGTGCAAATCGGTGCTCAGGCTGGAATATCGAACTCCATCCGTAATGCAAAAGACCCCTTAATGGGTACTCCTGCAATGCCCGTACACGAGTTTTACAAGAGTTCCGTACTATTTCGACGTTTCCCAGAATTCAACGACGAGATAACACGTCTGCGTAACGAAGTAGACAAACTGCAAACAGCACTGCAAGAGTTAAAAAACGAACAAGAGAAAGCTAAAAACGATTCTCTTATTGCTGTGAATCGAAGCTAGTAATCTCCCCCTACCAACAAAATTCTCCACGAAAAAATACAATCAACCCTATACAAACTCACACCTTTGTATATCTCTAAATTTCGAATTAACTTCTTCTATGTATTTCCTAGCTCTCTATAATATAAGAGACTATAAATAATTTATCACGACGAAACAATTACGTCTATAATGATGGATAGTGGCTGTTTCAAAGCATAAAATGGAGAGAGAGCATAGAGAAAAATCTTCTCACATTTTCTCTGGGCATAGATACTCTATCCCTGCATGATCACTTAATAGTCAGATTTTTAGATACTTGAATATTCGTTCATTGCATCTCTGAGGCACATACTACCGAGGTCTGATTTGACACACCCTCAAAATGAAAAGGTATCACTTCTTTCATTGCAAACGCTCAGCAGAGTAGTCTCTGCACTCCTTCAACAGCTTCATTAAAGGCAAAAAAAACTCGGAGTAATTTTGCAAAAAACTCCGAAGCTTTTCTATTCCGTTATTCTGAGAGCCTTACATACAAATGTACTCTAAGAAAACCCAAGGTTGAGAAACAAAATGGATGCAAGTAGCAGATTAACCTCCAAAATTGTCGTAGTGTATCATATCGGACTCAACCCCTAAGTCATACAACATCTTATTTACTGCAGCCGTCATAGGAGGTGGACCACACAAATAATACTCGATATCTTCAGGAGCTTCGTGGTTCTTCAAATATTGTTCGTAGATCACTTGGTGTATAAAGCCCTTTGCTCCCGTCCAATTGTCGGAAGGTAGCGCATCAGACAAGGCAATTGTAAACTTAAAATTGGGGAACTCGCGCTCGATAGCTTCGAAATCTTCTTCGTAGAAAATCTCGCGTCGCGAGCGCGCGCCATACCAAAAAGTAACCTTACGTCCCGTCTTCAAAGTCTTGAAAAGATGAAATATATGCGAGCGCATCGGCGCCATACCTGCTCCACCACCTATAAACATCATTTCGCGATCGGAATTCTCTACCAAAAAGAATTCGCCATACGGTCCAGCGATATTAACCTTATCTCCAGGTTTACGTGAGAAGATATAGCTTGAACAGAGACCAGGATTAACCTTCATAAACCCGCCATTTACTCTATCAAATGGCGGAGTAGCAATACGAACATTGAGCATAATAATCGTATCCTCTGCAGGATGATTCGCCATAGAATAAGCTCGATAGGTAGGTGTAGGATTCTCCATACGCAAGTTCCACATACCAAACTTATCCCAGTCTTCTCGAAATCGTTCATCCACTTCGATATCTTTGAAATCCACTGTAATGGCAGGGACATCAATCTGAATATAGCCACCAGAACGGAACTTCAGATGTTCTCCATGTGGGAGACGCACTACAAACTGCTTAATAAATGTAGCAACATTATTGTTAGATACCACCTCGCACTCCCACTTCTTAATACCAAGCACCGTTTCTGGCACCACCAACGACAAATTATCGCGCACCTTTACTTGGCATGCTAAACGCCAATGCTCCTGTTGCTCGCGCCGAGTAAAAAATCCCTGCTCAGTGGGGAGAATTTCGCCACCTCCCTCTACTACGCGACAACGACAAGTGCCACACGTCCCCCCTCCACCACAAGCCGAGGGCAATAGAACACCACTGCTTGTGAGCGTAGAGAGGAGTGAGTTGCCTGTAGCAACAGAGAGCTCCTTCTCACCATCATTTATCGAAATCTGTACGTTGCCCGTAGGTACGAGTTTCTTGCGTGCATAGAGTAGTATCCCTACCAGAAAAAGTATCACGACAAGAAAGACGGCAACAGCCAAGACTACTAACGTTCCATCTATCATTTGCTCATATTAGCTAAAAATAGGAATCTCATAAAAGGAGCTAAATCTCTCGCAAATCACACTCTTATCAGCGTTTATCGATAAAGTCGTTTTGAGATTAAAATTTCACTCCCATAAAAGTCATAAAGGCAAGCCCCATGAGTCCGGTGAGGATAAAAGTAATACCATTCCCTTTGAGTGCAGCAGGCACGTTAGAGTATTGCAATTTCTCACGTATTGCAGCAAGAGTTACGATAGCCAAAAACCAGCCAACTCCACTACCAAGCCCGTAGGTTGTTGCTTCCAAAACGGTTGCGTAATGACGCTCCTGCATAAAGAGCGCTCCTCCTAGGATAGCGCAATTTACTGCAATTAGCGGTAAAAATATCCCCAAGGAGTTGTATAAAGAGGGGGAGAACTTCTCTACTGCCATCTCGACCAATTGTACTATAGAAGCGACAACTGCAATAAACATGATAAAGGACAAGAAGCTAAGATCTACTCCAGAAAATTTATCGCTTAACCATGTAAGAGCATTGGGGGATAGGACGTATTTATCTAGGAGGTAGTTTACGGGGATTGTTATCCCCAAGACAAAGATCACAGCGAGCCCTAGTCCAGCCGAAGTCTTTACAGTTTTGGAGACTGCAAGATAGGAACACATCCCCAAGAAGTACGCAAAGATCATGTTATCTACAAAGATCGAACGTACGAATATGCTTAATAGGTTTTCCATCTAAAGAACTACCTGTTAAAATAAAATTCTACCTAACGCTTTGGTATCTCATCTACGACGTATTACATACACACGTCGCTAACGCTTATTTCTTTTTCGCTCCTTCAACGAGCGACTTTACAAAAATACGCTGTATCCAAATAATACACCCTACCAAAATGAGCGCCATAGGGGGCATTATAAAAAGTCCGTTATTCTCATAAAAGCCGCCATTAGCCGCATAAAAGCTCTCTGGAATAATCCGAATATCCAATAAAGTGCCGAATCCGAATAGCTCGCGAAAAAAGGCTACTATGATCAATACGAGAGCATACCCTAGCCCGTTCCCAATTCCATCTATGAACGATGGCCAAGGCTTATTACCTAATGCAAAAGCCTCGATGCGTCCCATAATAATGCAGTTTGTAATAATCAGTCCGACAAAGACCGAAAGTTGACGACTCACATCGTAGACGTACGCTTTAAGGGTCTGATCTACTAATATCACGAGAGCCGCAACGACAACAAGCTGCACAATAATTCGGATACGGTTGGGGATACCATTCCGCAAGAGCGAGAGTACAAGATTCGAAATCGCCGTTACCACCGCAACAGAGAGCCCCATCACAATGGCGGGTTTCAATTTCACTGTAACAGCTAACGAGGAACAGATCCCAAGAATAAGGACTGTAACTGGATTGCGCAAACTTAGTGGTTCGACGAGCAATGCGCGGTTTGCCTTCGAAAAAAAGCCTTCTTTACTCATATTAACGAACCCCCTCTTTTTTCTTCAACTCTATAAACGAACGATATTCAGACAGACTCGCAAATAGCATATGCGCTACACCATCACTTGTAAGCGTTGCACCTGAGATTGCATCTACTGCATGGGGATTATGAGTAGTGCCTCCACCTTTTTTCACTGCGATCGATACAAACTGCGAACCTTCGAAAATTTTCTTACCTCTAAATCTATTTTGAAAATCTGGCGTTGCAATATCTGCACCCAGACCAGGCGTTTCGCTCTTGTGAGCGAAGGAAGCGCCATAAATAGTATTCATATCAGCATCTAGTGCGATATATCCCCAGATCTGTCCCCATAGTCCTTGACCGACTAGTGGGAAAATATACTTCGTACTCCCATTATCTAGTATTGCCACAAATACTGGTAGTCTACGAGCGGAGGGGATCGCCGAGAGTTCCGAGCGGAGATCTAGATCGAATGCCGTGTTGCCTGTAAGACTCTTTCCCTCAGCATTCACAACAACCTCCTCCTTGATATACTTACTAAAGAGTTCTGCAACCTTCTTCTGTCCTACCCCTTCTACCTTATCGCCCAGCCCTATAGATTTTAGGATATCCATCCGTTTCTCCATCTTGATATTCTCGAGCTGTGCAGGCTTGAGTCCAGAAGAGACCAGCGCTAACAGAACAGCTACCACCACCACCATCACGATGGAATACAAAAAGATATAAACATTACTATCGCGTTTCATCTTCTTCTCGCTCCCAAGGCTCTTATTCGTGAGCTTTTATAGCTTCTGCAGCTTTTGCTACGCGTAAAGCTCTTGCACGTCGCCAATTGATATTACGTTGTATAACCATATAATCGATAAGAGGAGCAAAAGCATTCATCAACAAGATTACGAGCATAGTACCCTCGGGATAGGCAGGGTTAATCACGCGTACGATTACAATGAATGCACCAATGAGCAGACCATAAATCAGCTTCCCAACTCGCGTTTGTGCACTCGTCACGGGGTCAGTCGCCATAAAGACTGCACCGAACGCAAAACCTCCCATTACTAAGTGGTAATGAGCAGGAAGTGTCATATAAGCATTAGCTCCTATTGCATTGAATATAAGCCCCATAAGGTAGCCACCTATAAACACAGAAAAGATTATACGCCAACTACCTACCCCCGTTATTAATAAGAACAAGGCACCGATGAGTATCATCAAAGTAGAGGTTTCGCCTACAGCACCAGGGACAAACCCCATAAAGAGATCGGAGCAGCTGGGCAGTTTATCCAATAGTCCAGAAGCAGACACGGATAGTGGCGTAGCTCCGCTAAAACCATCAATTGCGGGATATGCTCCACACCCTGCTACCCAAACATCATCCCCGGTCATACTCTTCGGAAAGGCAAAGAAAAGAAAAGCTCGTGCTAAAAGGGCAGGATTAAAGATATTCATTCCTGTACCACCAAAGACCTCTTTGCCAAAAACTACAGCAAAAGCTGTGGCTAGAGCCACCATCCAGAGCGGGACTCCAACGGGGAGCACCATGGGGATGAGTAGTCCTGTAACCAAAAAACCTTCGTTTACCTCGTGGCCACGTGCTTGTGCCACGGCAAACTCAATACCGAGTCCTACGACATAGCTCACTATGATGGTAGGTAACATAGAAAGAAAACCAAACCCGAGCAGTGGCCAAAAGCTCGTATCAGTACCTCCACGCATCAATACGTGTTGTAACCCGACATTGTACATCCCAAAAACCAAAGCCGGCAGAAGAGCTACAATCACCGTGCTCATGGTTCGTTTCATATCCACAGCATCACGAACATGTGCCCCTGTACGTGTTACAGTAGACGGGGTATAGAGAAAAGTCTCAAATGCATCGAACGTCGAATGAAGCTTAGCAAAACGTCCGCCTGCAGAGAACTGTGGCTTTATTTTATCTAAAAAACTGCGCAAACCCATGGTATTGCAAACTTTCGTTAGAAGATTCTATAACTCGCGAAGCATAAGATCCAACCCCTCGCGCACGATACGTTGGGAATCTATCTTAGAGGTACATACAAATTCACAAAGAGCAAAGTCCTCTTCTGCGACCTCGTATATACCAAGATCCTCCATCTGTTCAATATTTTTTGCGAGGATAGCTTTGAGGAGATTTACAGGATAGATTCGCATCGGGAAAACACGTTCATACTGACCACTCACGACAAAGGCTCGTTCGCCACCATGCAGGTTCGTATCCAGTACGTACTCTCGCCTTGGAACTAAGAAACTCGGGAAGAGCCTGCTCGCACTACACTTGCCAAAACCTGGCAATGCCCAACCCATAAACTCGTGCTTGTCGCCCTCGGGGATTACTGTTACCATCGTATCATAAAAGTGCAATCCGCCATCTATCGTTTCCCGCGTTCCTGTCAAGACATTACCACTAACAATACGGATATGAGCATCTTTGGCTATCTGATCTTGCAGGATATTCCTTAGGGGCATCCCCACCATTGCCGTAAAGTAGCGCGGCTTTGCAACTTCGCTTCCTGCTAGTGCTACAATCCTACGAACATCGTAATGTCCCGTAGTAGCGAGTCGACCAATAAAAACGACATCTAGAGGAGTAAGAGTCCAGACAACCTCGCCTTTTGCAATGGGTGCAACATGGTGAATCTGTACCCCCACATTGCCTGCGGGGTGAGAGCCTGAGAATTTATGTACTAAAGCGTTGGCTGAGGTATAGGCTTGATGTGCAGGGTAATTTACATTGACACCTATATGCACTTTCCCTGTGGTGAGCTTTGCAAGGAGATCTACACCAGCTTTGAAACTAGCACCGTCGTCTTTGATTGCGAAATCGAGATCAGGCGCTAGTGGTGCAGAATCGAAGGCCGAGATAAAGATATCTCGGGGCACAACATTGGGGGCAGCTACAATATTAAAAGGGCGTTGCTTAATAAACGGCCACACACCTCCTTGTAGGAGGAAGTCGACCAATTCTTCTCTTGTAGCAGAGGCTGGCAATTTTGCACCATACTCTTCGAACTCGAGCTTTTCGTTTTCGCAACGAATGGTTATATATTCGATATGTCTACGTTCTCCACGCACGATCGACGTAACTGTTCCACTCACAGGCGAGGCAAATCGAATTCGCTCGTCCTTTTTATCGCTAAAAATAGGCGTACCTGCACGCACCAGATCGCCCTCTTTCACCAAGAGATGTGGTACTAGCGTAGGGAAATCAGACGGGTAAAGGAAGTAATCGCCCTTGATACCTATCCGAGTAAAGACCTTCTCTGCCGTCCCTTTGAGCTTTATATCTAGCCCCTTACGAATCCGAATGACCTTATCTTTCATCTCCGCGCCTTAAAACTTCACTTATGCAAATGTACGACTTTTAACAGCATTTTAGGCATACTTTTGCCATCAATATTGATGTACTTTTTGCACAAAAAATTAACACACTCTTTTGATGAAAAGTTCTTCATCTTTTGACAAATTGTGACAAAACTGCAAAGAATACACCGTACGCACTAGGCTTCTAAAGTCACTTTGCTATAGGAAAAGGCTTACCTTTGTTGGAGTAACTTAAGAATATATGTACAATGAAAAGATCCGGATTAATACTCCTCGGGGGACTAGCCATGTTTGGGTTAGCTGGGTGTAAAAATCCTGTTGGAGGTTCGACAGAGACTTCCAAAAAAGCAGTACATCTGCAATGTCCACTACCTAAGATCGAAAACGGGAAGTTTACACCCGATGTCCTATGGGCGATGGGGAGACTATCTGGCTACGCACCATCGCAAGACGGGAAAATGCTCGCTTATTGCGATACGCGCTACGATGTAAAAGCAAATAAAGGGTGGACAGATCTCTTCCTAAAGGACATAGAGGCGGGTACTATCAAACAGCTTACCGATTTCAACGCACAACTCTACAATGTGGTGTGGGCGAATGCCACGACCCTCTATTTCGTCTCAACCCACGAGGGCGCGCCGCAGATATATTCTATACAAAGCGATGGTACTAACCTAATCCGACTCTCGAATGTTGAAACTGGAGTTGATGGGTTTGCTATCGCCCCAGACGGAAAACACATCGCCTATGCATCGACTATCCCTATGATCCCACAGGTCAAGGATAAATACCCAGACCTAGATAAATCAACGGGGATGATCTTTGACGATCTCATGTATCGCCACTGGGACGCTTGGGACGACGGTGCGCGTAGCCACATATTCATCGCCCCACTTGAGAATGGTAAAGTCGGGCAAGGGAAAGATATCATGGCTGGTGAGCCATATCATGCGCCATTACGTCCGTTCGGAGGTATGGAAGAAATCGGATGGAGTGCAGACGGTACTATGCTGGCTTACACATCAAAAAAACTTGCTGGGAAAGAGGCTGCCTTCAGTACGAACTCGGACATTTATTTATACAATCTAGCTACCGAACAAATCCGTAATGTGACCGAAGGTAACCCAGGGTATGATCGTTGTCCTGTCTTCTCGCCAGACGGAAAATATATGGTGTATACCAGTATGGCTCGTGGCGGCTTCGAGGCTGATCTTGAGCGCCTGATGCTTCTCGATCTGACCACGAATACTACGCGGCAACTATGCCCCGCGTTTGACTATTCTGCCGCCTCTATGGTTTGGATGCCACAGAGCGATGGTTTTTATTTCGTTTCAGGCGTACGCGGTACATTCCAGCTCTACCAACTTATGCTAGATTCAGACGAACCCAAAGCGCTCACGACAGGCTTGAAGGATTATCACTCTGTAGCACTCGCTGGCAACTATTTGTACGGCGATGTAGTTTCTATGCTCTCGCCTGCTGAGGTCTATCGTGTAGATCTCACCAATGGGAACGAAACTAAGGTGACCGAAGTAAACGGCAATATCCTCGCACAACTCACGATGCCTACGGTAAAAGAACGTTGGGTAAAGACTACGGATGACAAAGAGATGCTCACCTGGATCGTTTTACCTCCTAATTTCGATAGCACAAAGAGTTATCCTGCTCTACTTTTTTGCGAAGGCGGACCTCAAAGTCCTCTCACCCAATTCTGGAGTTTCCGTTGGAATCTCGCCCTCATGGCAAGTCAAGGATATGTTGTAGTTGCTCCAAACCGTCGTGGTGTACTAACCTTCGGACAGGAGTGGACCGACCAGATCAGTAAAAACCACGGCAAGCAAGAGATGCAGGATCTTCTAGCAGCAATCGACGAAGTTGCAAAAGAACCTTGGATTGATGCGGAGCGTCTCGGGGCAGTGGGTGCCTCATACGGTGGATATACCGTCAATTGGCTTGCCGGGCATCACAACAAACGTTTCAAAGCGTTCATTAGCCATTGTGGTGTATTTCATAGCGAGATGGAATTCTATACTACCGAAGAAATGTTCTTTGATGAGTGGGAGATGGGAGGCAAACCTTGGGAGAAGAACAACCCCGTAGCCCAAGCTAGTTTTGCGCAAAGTCCCCATAAATTCATTGAAAATTGGGATACGCCTATTATGATAATTCACGGAGGCAACGATTTCCGTATACCTTACACCCAGGGTATGGCAGCCTTCAATGCGGCACAAATTCGCGGAATCCCCAGTCGTTTTCTCTTCTTCCCTGACGAGACGCACTGGGTTCTCAAACCGCAAAATGGCTTACTCTGGCAGCGCGAATTCTTCCGTTGGTTGGATACATACCTCAAGAAATAAAACCATTAACGATAATAGAGAGCAACAGAAATGAAATTCTTCTTAGATACGGCAAACCTAAAAGAGATAGAAGAAGCCGCTTCATACGGCGTCCTCGATGGTGTTACAACGAACCCTTCGCTCATGGCGAAAGAGGGGATAAAGGGGCATAAGGCGATACTTGAACACTATAAAACGATATGCAACCTTGTAGCAGGTGGCGATATTAGTGCGGAGGTATTAGCGCTCGATTTCGATGGAATGATGCGCGAAGCGCATGAACTAGCAGCTCTCAACAGACAAATTGTAGTAAAAGTGCCTTGTACTATAGATGGCATTAAAACGATTAATGCCCTGAGTCGCGAAAAGATACGAACCAATTGCACACTCGTTTTTTCTATCGGACAGGCTCTTCTAGCAGCAAAGGCAGGCGCAACCTACGTATCGCCCTTTGTAGGACGCTTGGACGATATCTCTGAGGACGGAATAGCTCTTGTAAGAAGTATAGTCAACTGTTATTCGCAATATTGCTATGAAACCGAGGTACTCGCTGCCTCGATTCGACACCCACAACATGTAGTACGGTGTATCGAAGTAAATGCCGATGTCGTAACTTGCCCTCTTGCCGTGATCCGCTCCCTCTTTAAACACCCACTAACGGAGGCAGGATTGGCAAAATTCGTAGAAGACTCGAAGAAGATGGATGCATAAGAACTAATTTAGAAGTGACTGTTTTAGATACTGTCCTAAAAAAGTGGAGCTTACACACTTTTTAGGACAGTATCAAAAAAAAGTCATCACTCGCCCGAAAGCACCCTATTTATTCAACGGTTTCAATTTATTCAATAGTCTTACTGTTTCACTTTCATTCCATTGCATTCAGCAATCGTACTAGTGCTCTCCCTATTGCAGCGGCAAGATTGACGGGTACTGCATTCCCTATCTGTTTGTACTGCGAGGCGAGGGTTCCTACAAATTCCCAGTCATCTGGGAAGGTTTGTATACGCGCATACTCACGAATTGTAAGAGGGCGAGTTTCGAGAGGATGACACCGTTCGGTTTGTTTTTGTGCTGGAGAACATGTTAAGGTCAACGAGGGTTCGTTTAATGAGAGACGACGCGCAATGCCTGTCTTACCTCCAGGCAAATGAAAAGACCCGCCCATATACTCTTCTTGTACCTCTTGCGGAAGGTTGCGCCAATTCCCTCCCATGGGGACAAGCTCTAAAACTTTACGTTTCTTTTCGGAATAAAGCTGTCCTGCTGATACAGGTACGTCGCACGAATAGAGCTCGCCCTTAAAAAAAGCATCGCGCAAGTTCATTAAACGGTGGTAAGGTGTTGGCCATTGAAGATGCGCCCTCTGCTTCAAATCATTTCTAACGGCAATGAGTATAAGTCTCTCACGTTTTTGTGGCACTTGATATTGTGCTGCTTGTAACACTTGGGGCTCAAAGAGATAATACCCCAATTTGCTAATACGTTGCTTTATCACAGCAAGGGTGCGTCCTCCATCGTGCGAAAGAAGACCTCGTACATTTTCACACATTACGATACGTGGTCGTATCTCTTCTACGGCACGTGCTAATTCAAAAAATAATGTCCCTCGCGTATCTGCAAATCCCCCTTTGTTTCCTGCATAACTAAATGCTTGGCAGGGGAAGCCTCCCGTAAGTAAATCTACCTGATGCTGGTACGGAGTAAAGTCGAGTGTATGTATATCGCCTTCCCAGATAGTCCATCTAGGTCTATTTTTTCGCAATGTTTGGCAGGCATCATGCACAAGTTCATTTAACAAGAGATGCTTAAAACCTGCTTGTTCCATGCCAAGTGCTAACCCACCCCCACCTGCAAAAAGTTCTACACTGGTATACTCCCTTCTGGGAAGTGTTGCTTTTTCTTCGTTCCAAGTAGAGTGTAGAACTGCGTGTACTTGTGGAAAACCCTCAAGATCCTCTAAATTGAAAAAATACTCTCCACTCGGGGTCACCTGAATCGGATAGCGTTTTTGTACAACCCAAGTTTGGATTGTATGGTGCGATACCCGAAGTAGGGTTGCTAGATCCGTTGCTGAAATTGTTTTTGGGAGCATACGTTAGAAATCTGAAAACCCTTCGTAGTTTTTGAAGGCTAAGAGGTAAAGTTGTCTATAAAAATCTGTTGTATTAAGCTCGGCAAGAACTGAGTTCTCAAGCAAAATATTACTGTCGGAAGCAATAATGTCGTCTAAAATTGTTGGTAGAACTTTGCAAAGTTCTGCAAATGCATAGGGATGAGTAGGGAAAACAAGTTCATAGAATTTGTCAATGGAAATGCGTCGAATTCGTTCGTGTGAATATTGGTTTTTATGACCATTTTGGGGTATAGTCAGACTCCAAGGATCATTTTGTGAACGATGTGCAATAACCTCTACAAGGTAACATATCGCTTTATCATCTTTTAGGATTTTATCCTGCATCTTTAGATAAATATTAGATGCACTAGATGAATTTAAAGTGTTATGCTTGTTTTTCATCTCTACGAAGATATGTAAATCTTCATTGATAATATCGAAACCACCACCGACTCCATTTTTTAATACAACCCATCCATTTCCCGCGTATCGAAATATATTTTGATGAAAATACCCAATTTTGTTATTGTTTGTTTTATCAACTTGTCTAAGACATTCTGCTGTAATCGTTTCTTCAATAGATTGATTGTAAATCTTGGAATCAAACGTCATCTTTATCGGATCTATAAGATTTTGATTGAAATCTTTCAGATTAATCCTGTTACGATACTGTTTTACGGTATTCTTAATATGTTCAACAATATTTTCGTCCGAAATAAAACCGAGATTGTAATGCCTCATCTTATGTTTATTTTCCTAAAAACAAGAATGTGTCAAAATGCACATACTTATACAATTCCCTCATATACCTACTAACCGCTTTGCTCCGTTATCGCCCATCTGGCGTAAGAATCGCTTTGCGCCGTACGCCGTCTGCTAAGACCCATTCTCCGATATTACGCTTCTCTTGGTCAAACGACGCACCAATAAGCACAATCTTTTTCCCAGATTCCTGATACGGAGTAGCATACCCCTGCTCCTCTATTTGTGCAATAGCATCCTCCGCAGTACCTGCACTCCA
>CBDEMG010000043.1:0-13098 GCA_965240855.1 uncultured Bacteroidia bacterium
TTTGCCTCTGCCCAGAGGAGCGAAACGATATCTCGCGCCTGCTGTTTTGTCGTTGCTTTTTGTTTCTGCGTCACACAGAAGTCGATTTTGCCAATGCGAGTATCGCAATCAAATTTCGCAAAGAATGCGTCGCCTATACGAATTTTAAGTTCCTCTTCTTGTAAACCTTGGAATGCCATGACGAATGTTTTTACAAAAATACCGAATTGTAGTGGTGACACTGCCTCGACATATTGCAATAGGGATTGGTCGAATGATACAACAATACGGAATACACTACCTTTGCATTTGGTAAACGCAAAAAACTTTAAATAATGAAGGCATTTGTATTTCCAGGACAAGGCGCACAATATGTTGGCATGGGGAAGTCGTTGTACGAAAAATTCCCAGAGGCAAGGACGATGTTGGATCGCGCCAACGAGATCTTAGGCTTTTCGATTACGGACATTATGTTTAATGGTCCAGAAGAGGAGCAGCGTCAGACACGTGCCACACAGCCGGCGATTTTCCTTCATTCCGTGATACTGGCTCGTCTCTTCCCAGAATTTGCACCCGATATGGTAGCGGGTCACTCTCTTGGCGAATTTAGTGCGCTTGTCGCAGCTGGAGCAATGAATTTTGAAGATGGTTTGCGCTTGGTTTCTGCTCGAGCGCATGCGATGCAGAAGGCTTGTGAAGAAACACCATCAACAATGGCCGCAATTTTAGGCTTGGAGGACGCAGTGGTAGAGAAGATATGTGCTGAGGTTGGAGATGTAGTTGTTCCTGCGAATTACAATTGTCCAGGACAGTTAGTAATATCGGGTACAGTCGAAGCTGTAGGCAAAGCTTGCGAGCTATTAAAAGAAGCAAAGGCAAAGCGCGCTCTCCCCTTGAAAGTTGGAGGAGCATTTCATAGTCCACTTATGGAGTCGGCACGACAGAGCTTAGCTGAGGCAATCAGTAAGACGCAATTCAGTAAGCCGATGTGCCCCATCTATCAGAATGTAGATGCAAAGCCTCATACTGACCCTGAGGAAATAAAAGTGAATTTGATAAAACAGCTCACCTCGCCAGTACGTTGGACACAGATTGTGGAAGCGATGTTGGCAGATGGTACTACAGAATTTGTGGAGTTGGGACCAGGTAATGTACTTCAAGGTTTGATTGGTAAGACGGCTGCTGCACAAAAGAAAGAAGTTGCGACCTCGGGGTATCAAGAGCTATAAAAAATATTCTCCGTTTGTGAAGAGATTAAGGAGTTCCCTAAAAGAAGGGAGCTCCTTTTTTTTACTTATAGCAAATATGTTTACTTTTGTGTGTGTGCGTGGTTTTAGTGTGGTATGGATAAATAGTTCCCTACAAAGTAGTTGGATATGAGTGTGATTAAGAGAGTGATTTCGGCACTATTTGGGACGAAATCCGAGCGAGATTTAAAGATACTATTGCCGATTGTAGATGCAGTTAATGCTGCGGGCGAACGCTATAAAGATTTATCTGCGGATGCTCTTCGGGACGAGGTGCAGGCAATACGTAGCAAAATATTAGCGCGATTTTCAGGACAGGAGCACGAGATAGCACAGATACGCGAGAGGTTAGATACGGAGGAGCTGAATTTAAATGCTCGCGAGGATTTATTTCATAAGATAGAGGAACTAGAGAAGGAAATAGCTGATGTTGTGGAGGTAGTACTCAACGAGGTACTTCCTGATGTATTTGCTTTGGTACGCGAGACTGCCCGACGTTTTCGTGAAAACCCCGAGATAGAGGTTACGGCAACCGAATTCGATAGACAACTCGCTGGTCATGGCAAAGATTTCTTGCGCATCGAGGGCGATAAGGCTATCTATAAGAACCATTGGCGTGCTGGTGGAACGGAACTCACTTGGGATATGGTACACTACGATGTCCAGCTGATGGGGGGGTTGGTGCTCCACCAAGGGAAAATTGCAGAGATGTCGACGGGTGAGGGGAAGACGTTAGTAGCAACTCTCCCCGTATTCTTGAATGCTCTTTCAGGGCGCGGTGTACATGTGGTAACCGTGAACGACTATCTAGCACGCCGCGATTCAGAATGGATGGGGCCACTCTATGAGTTTCATGGTCTGAGCGTAGATTGTATCGATTTGCATGAGCCGAGTAGTGAGGAGCGTCGCAAAGCGTATCAAGCCGATATAACCTTTGGTACGAACAACGAGTTTGGTTTTGACTATCTGCGCGATAATATGGTGTTTGATGCGCGCGGACTCGTACAACGTAAGCATAATTACGCGATAGTGGATGAGGTGGACTCTGTGTTGATAGATGATGCTCGTACACCCTTGATTATATCGGGACCTACCTCGCAGAGCAACGACCAGTTGTTCGAAGAGTTTCGTCCGCAAGTAGAACAGCTTGTAGAAGCGCAGCAGAAGCTGGTAACTTCGATATTAGCCGAGGCCAAAAAGCTGGCGAGCGAAGAGAAAAACGAGGAGGCCGGAAAGTTACTCTTACGCGTTTACAAAGGATTGCCGAAGTACAAACCGTTTATTAAGTTCGAGAGTGAACCAGGCATAAAGAGTTTACGGCAAAAGACCGAGAATTTCTATATGCAAGAGAACAACAAGAATATGCACATCATAACCGATGAGTTGTTCTTTGTGATCGATGAGAAGCAAAATGCGGTGGAGCTTACAGATAAAGGGATCGAAGTACTCTCAAAGGCGGTCTCGGATCCTGATTTCTTTATTTTGCCAGACCTTGCAACGAAGATCGCCGAGCTAGAAAATGGTTCGCTAGAGGGAGATGAAAGAGCTCGTGCTCACGAAGAGTTAATGCGACAGTATGCTCTTAAAGCGGAGCGCTTACATACAGTGCAACAGTTGCTCCGAGCCTATGCGATGTTTGAACGAGATGTGGAGTATGTGATAGCAGACAACCAAGTTAAGATTGTCGACGAACAAACGGGGCGTGTTCTCGAAGGGCGACGTTATTCAGATGGATTGCATCAAGCTATTGAAGCGAAGGAGCGTGTAAAGGTAGAGGCTGCAACGCAGACCTATGCAACGATAACACTGCAAAACTATTTCCGTATGTATCATAAGCTTGCGGGTATGACGGGAACAGCAGAAACCGAAGCAGGGGAGTTATGGGATATATACAAATTGGATGTTGTCGTAATTCCTACGAACAAGCCAGTACAGCGCGACGATCAACCAGATATAATCTTTAAAACAGCGCGAGAGAAGTTTGCGGCCGTCATTGCAGAAATAGAACGGTTGGTAGCTCAGGGACGCCCCGTTTTAGTAGGTACGACCTCTGTAGAGATCTCGGAGCAATTAAGTCGTATGCTGAAGTTCAAAAAGATCCCACATAATGTGCTTAATGCTAAACAACACCAGCGAGAGGCAGAGATAGTGGCTCAAGCAGGTATGAAGGGTATTGTCACCATTGCCACAAATATGGCAGGACGTGGAACGGATATCAAATTAAGTCCCGAGGTTCGTGCTGCTGGAGGTTTGGCGATAATAGGGACGGAGCGTCACGAGTCGCGTCGTGTTGATAGACAGCTGCGTGGTCGTGCTGGACGTCAAGGCGATCCTGGATCCTCGCTTTTCTTCGTAGCCTTAGAAGACAATTTAATGCGTCTTTTTGGTTCAGATCGTTTGGCGAGGCTAATGGACTTCCTTGGTCATAAGGAGGGAGAGGCAATCCAACATACTCGCTTAACGAAGTATATAGAACGGGCACAACAGAAGGTTGAGCAAAATAATTTTGGGATTCGTAAGCGCTTGCTAGAGTACGACGATGTAATGAATATGCAGCGAGAGCGTATCTATACACGTCGACGCAATGCCCTTTTTGGAGAGAGAATTGAGGAGGATATGTATGATATCGTGCAGGGAGTTTGTGAGGAGATTGCTAATAATCATGCGGGGAGCGAGGATTTTCAGGAGTTTTCGATAGCAGTGATGCGCGAGTTTGCGATGGAGAACAGCATTACAGAGGAGCAATTTTATGGAGCGGATGCCGAGAAGCTTTTCTCACTCCTCTCGCCTATGGTTTGGGATCGTTATAAACAGCGCATGAATTCGATGGCGATGCGCGCTTTCCCTATCTTCCAGAAGATTGCAGATGAGTCGGGCGAGAAGTATGAGAACGTAATTGTACCACTAACTGATGGTCAGCAGGAGATACAGATTCTCGTAAATCTAAAGCGTGCCATTGCTTCACAGGGGCGAGAGCTTATCCGAGGGATCTCGCGCACGGTGATACTGCATGAGATAGATCGCCATTGGCAGCAGCATTTGCTGGGAATGGATGAGTTGAAACAAAGTGTGCAAAATGCCTCCTATGAGCAAAAAGATCCACTTATAATCTATAAATTCGAGGGATATTCGCTCTTTGAGAAGATGATGCAAGAGCTTAACCGCGATGTTTTGCGCCTGACATTACGAATTCATATTCCACTCTCTGACGAGTTGGAGCAAATAGAGAGCAGCAAAAATAGACGTAAAACTCCTAAGGAGCCACCTCGGAAGCTGCAAACAAGCCGTGAGGAAGCAGGTGCAAGTGGAGGCGCCTCTCGTGAAGCGGCACGACGCGCTGCGCAGATGGCTGCCGTACAACAGCATAATGGGGAGGTGAATCGTACTCCTATACGAAGAGAACAGAAAATAGGTAGGAACGACCCTTGTCCTTGTGGTAGTGGTAAGAAATATAAGAACTGTTGCGGTGCGAATAACTAAGAAGCACGATCGCTGGTGGCGGAGGGGTTTATTGGCTAAGGGAATAAACAAGGGTTCGGACGAAATGGGTAGTATTGCTTAGCGAGAGAGTGTTTTTAGAGTAAAAAATTAATCGTTTCCAGAGAGTAAATATGGATTTGTTATTTGATCTTCGAGCTGTAGTGGAGTCTGCTTTGCAGGCTCGTTTGGGAGCAGGGATCGATCTAAGTAGTCTTGTACTACAGACCACACGCGAAGAGTTTGAGGGGGACTATACGCTCGTAGTTTTTCCGTGGATAAAACAGGCTGGAACGAAGCCAGAAGTGCTTGCACAAGAGCTTGGAGAATGGTTAGTAGCGAATACGAAAATAGTACGTACGTTCAATGTAGTAAAAGGATTTCTCAACATAAGTCTTAGCGATGCTTATCTTTTTCAGTGTTTGCAACAAGTGAGCGATGGAAAGATAGAGTGGTGGTTAGTGCCACCGAACGGACGGCGTGTAATGGTAGAATATAGCTCGCCTAATACGAATAAGCCGTTACATCTAGGACATGTGCGTAACAATCTTTTGGGGTGGTCTGTCTCTCGTATTTTAGAAGCAGCAGGTACGCAAGTTGTGATGGCAAACCTTGTCAATGATCGGGGTATCCATATTTGCAAATCGATGATAGCATGGTCGCTCTATGGTAATGGTGCGACGCCAGAATCGACAGGGATGAAGGGCGACCATTTTGTTGGGCACTACTATGTCCTTTACGATAAAGTATATCGTGAACAGGTACAAGCCCTTGAAGCCACAGGTCTCTCTCCTGAAGTTGCTCAGAAGAATGCTGCTATATTGATAGAGGCACAAGAACTTCTTCGTAAGTGGGAAGCGGGTGATCCGCAGACGCGAGCACTCTGGGAAAAGATGAATGGTTGGGTTTATGAAGGTTTTAATGAGACATACACGGCATTAGGTATCCATTTCGATAAGATATACTACGAATCGCAGACCTATTTACTGGGGAAAAAAATAGTAGAAGAGGGATTAACTAAGGGTGTCTTGGTGCGTCACGAGGATGGATCTGTTTGGGTAGATTTACGTGATGAGGGGTTAGATGAGAAACTATTATTGCGTTCGGATGGGACTTCGGTTTATATGACGCAGGATCTCGGTACGGCTGTGGAGCGTATACGTGAGTATAAACTTGATGCTTTGGTCTATGTAGTGGGTAATGAGCAAGAGTATCATTTTCAGGTACTCCGTAAACTTTTGAAGCGCTTGGGTTATGATTGGAGCGATCGTTTGTATCATCTCAGTTATGGAATGATTACTCTTCCAGATGGAAAAATGAAATCGCGTGAAGGCACGGTAGTAGATGCTGACGATCTCATTGCAGAACTTATAGCAGAGGCCACAACTATTGGACAAGCACAGGGGAAAGCTGCAGATTTGCCCGAGTCTCAATCGCAACAAGTATATAGGCAAGTTGCACTGGGTGCTTTAAAATATTATATGCTTAAGGTTGATCCAGCAAAGGGGATGATGTTTAATCCGCAGGAGTCGGTAGATTTCAATGGGAACACGGGACCTTTTTTGCAGTATACTTATGCTCGCGGCAAGTCGATATTGCGAAAACTAAGCAATGTACTTACCACGAGTAGGAGTTATGAGGCGGTTGTATTCAATAGGTATGAAAGAAATCTATTGCGCACAATCATCGAATTTCAGCATATAATTCCTGAAGCGGCACAAAAGCTCAGTCCTGCACTAATTGCTAACTACATTTACGAACTCGCCAGTCGTTTCAATCAGTTCTACCACGAGTGTCCCATAGCACGGGAAGCGAATTTAGATCTTCAAGGTATGCGTTTACTACTTGTAGAGAGTGTTGTTAGAGTGTTGCAGACAGGGTTGAGTTTGCTGGGAATTGATGCTCCAGAGCAGATGTAGTAGGAAACCAAGTACTATGTAATAAACTCTTTGGGTGTTAGAACGGAAGTTAGTATATCAGGTTTTAATGAATTACCAAGAAACTATTGCTTATCTCGAATCTTCGCTCCCGATGTTTCAGCGTCAGGGGGCAGCAGCATACAAAGCTAATCTTGATACGAGCGAAGCTCTCGATATGTACGATGGTACCCCCCATCAATCCTACCTCTGTGTGCATGTTGGTGGTACGAATGGGAAGGGGAGTGTCTCGCACGCATTAGCTAGCATATTGCAATCGGCAGGTTATAAAGTAGGGCTTTGTACGTCGCCACATTTGATGGATTTTCGCGAAAGGATTCGGATTAATGGCGAGAAGATCTCGGAGGCATTTGTAGTAGACTATGTTGCCTCGCATAGAGAGGTCTTTGAAGAACTGAAACCCTCGTTTTTTGAGATGTTTGTTGCGATGGCTTTCAGCTATTTTGCAGAAGAGGCTGTCGATATTGCAGTGATAGAGGTGGGGCTTGGGGGACGGTTGGATTCTACGAATATTATCCAACCCATACTTAGTATTGTTACGAACGTAACGCTCGATCATACAGATCTTTTGGGTAACACTGTAGAAGCTATAGCAAAAGAAAAAGCTGGCATAGTAAAATTGGGGGTGCCTGTTGTAGTGGGCGATGCCAGAGGTCCTGTTCGGAGTGTGTTTACGGCGGCAGCCAATAGTATGGATACCTCGTTCACGGTAGCTAATACGACTTGGAAATGCATTGAGCAAAAACTCTCTGAGGATGGAGAGCTTCAGCATTTCTGTTATGTACATGCTTACAAACAAACACAAATAGAGTTTGATACAGATCTCCTAGGTCTAGTTCAGGTCTGGAATCTAGCAACAGTGCTTAGTGCTGTAGATTGTTTGCGAGCTTATGGTTGTGCTATATCCGATGCTGCGTTAAAGGAGGGACTCCGTTGCGTGGTCGCGCGTACGCATCTACTTGGACGTTGGCAGTGGTTGTCTACGAAGCCACGTATAGTGTGCGATACAGGGCACAATGTAGATGGTATACGTTCAGTAGTGAATCAACTGCGAAATACACCCTATCAAAAATTGTATATTGTACTCGGGCTCACGGCTGATAAGGATATTCGAGGAATATTGAATCAGTTACCCACCGAAGCCGTTTATTATTTCACACAGGCTCGCGTACCACGAGCTTTGGAAGTAGGTGTGTTGCAGGAGCAAGCTGCGAGCTTAGGATTGGTTGGAGAGAATTTTCCTACAGTTCAAGAAGCTCTGGAGGCTGTTAGGAAGGTTGCATCGCAGGAGGATTTGATCTTTGTGGGGGGCAGTACCTATCTTGTTGGCGAGGCGATGGAGGTTTTACAAGGTAAGTAACTCGTGTAAAATACACCCAGATGAGGAATTGAGCTTATCGATGAAGGTGTAGGTTATATGAGATCGCGAATGGGTTTCGTATTGGCACTAGCGACAAGACGTGCAATAAAAGAAACAAAAAGTCCAGAAGCAATGAGGCGACATTCTTTTTTTCTAAGTGGCGTTTTGTTGCAATGGGAAAGGTTCGGAGCAATCTCGAATACTTGTTCCGTAGATGAAGAAATGTTGTGTAGTTCTACAAGAAAAGCTCCCGCGCGACAGAGAGAGTCGATAACCTTTTCGAACATAAATACGAGTTCTTGTGTATAGATGTAGCAAAAGAAGAGTAATTCTTCGAGAGTAAGTTTTCGTCCATTGAGTACGTACAAAAGCAGTGGATCAGAATCGAGTCTCTGTGCAAGAGACTCTTCATTGTGAAGAAGAGCAAGGAGTACAAGAACTTCGACTTTTTGCTTAAAAAGCTCAGTATGTTCGTTCGGTAATTTTATGAACTCAGCAACGTCGAGTTCCTGTTCTACGGCTTCACAGATGGCTTCTAGAATATGCTGAAAGTCTGCAATGTCAATGGTTTTCATCTCATGTATTTTTTCACTTCTTTTATATTCTTGTTACAAATGAGCCTTTGCTCTCAGCCATTATAAGAATCCGTCGTAGGAATTGAGCCAAGTTGTAATGAACTAGTTGTAGAATCTCGTCTTGTTCTTCTCTAGAACCGTTTTGTTTTGTACGTTTTGAGTTGATACGCAGTGCAAATTTCGGTTCTGTAACCGAATCGCGCTCGCCAAAATAGTAGATCTTGTAATCGCTTCGTACCGAGGAGTCTGTGATACATTCGAAGATAAGATCGGAATCAATACCACCAATAAGATGTTTTTTGGCTATTTGTTGGCAAGAGTCTACTAAGAGTTGTTTGTTAATATCGGGTTTTGATTCTTTCAGTTCTGCTACAATATTGAGTAAATCTTCAAACTCTTCTTTTTTTAGTTCTACTTTTAGGGGAGGAGGTTGTAGTCGTAGCATGTAGCCGCTTTGCATGGGGAAGGAATTGTTAGTAGTGCGGAGGGAGAAAACGCCGTTTCTAAGTCCTTTCCGTAATAGTTCTAAATAAAAAAGAAGGAGTTCGTGGAAGTAAACATAGATGAAATTGAGGAGTTTTTGCTCGGCGAAATGTTGGTGTTCCGCTAGATCGAGTAAGATTTGATCGGTGCTGCTACTATTCTTAAGAATGTATAGGGGATTGGAGTAGATGAGGAGTGAGTAGAGTAAGACGTAGTAGTAGTTGCGAAGAGTGTCTATTTTCGAATTCTCGAGAATCCAGATTTTGCAGAGCGCATCTTCGGGAAGTTTATTTATATAACGACGAACGAATTCGGCAACAATTTTGCGAGCCTCGAGTGTTAGTGGTTCGTCCAGAGTATTAGGATCGTTGTACTGAAATATTTGGTCGTTCATCTCATACACTCCAATAACTTTTTGCGATTAAGTGTGAAATATAAGATGCTTAATAGCAAATAACGCTAACTAAACAAGTTATATTATCTTTGTGCAGCAGGATTATTTTTTGCATCTTAGCGGGCAGAAATAAATAGAATTTTGTGTGATAATGAGGAGTGGTGTTATATTGTTAGGAGTCTTAGCATTAGGGGTTGTAGTGTCGAGTTGTAACAGAAAGAATGTGGAGGAGGAGGCTCGTCGTCGTGCAGACTCTTTAGCTGTTGTTCAAGCTCGCGCAGATAGCCTCATGCGCATCACTGATAGTATCAAGCAAGCGGAGAATGAGCGAGAGCGTGCACGACTTGCAGAGATTCAAGAGCAACAACGAAAGAAGTTTCACGTGATCAAAGGGAGCTTTGTCTATCAGGACAATGCAGATCGTTTTCTAGATTTACAGAAGCGATCCTATCCCGAGGCTAAACAGTTTGTAGCGCCCAATGGATTCAAACTCATTTCAATTGCAGATTTTGAGAGTATGGATGCTGCAGTAGCATATATCAATCGGAATGGAGGGAGTGAAGAGGGACTTTGGGTCTTCGAGGAAGGTGGTAGGTATGATACGAGTGCGTACCTAAGTGGTGAGCGTCCCAGTCGTCCTTCGGGAAGTTCTTCTACTACTCCGAGTTCATCCGCATCCTCTGTAGATGACGATATCGTGGTATTTTAGATTTTTGTGTAAGATACATATGAGAAGAGGCGTTCTTTAGTGCGCCTCTGTCTTTTTATATCGAGGTAATTGTTTATTAATACTGTGATAGAAGCGCCACGCATATAACAACCCTGCAGTAAGCAATCCGATAGGATAGCTAAGCCAAACCCCCAGCGTAGTTAAGTTTGTGTGGATACCTAGTAGGTAGGCCAGTGGGAGTCCGATGGTGAAATAGCCAATAAACGAGGCAAAAAAGAGCCCCGTAGCGTTTCCCATACCTCGTAAAGCATTGGAATAACATACTTGCAAAGCATCGATTGGTTGGTAGGCGATTCCGACAAGCAAAAGAAGCCCCGCGAGATCAATAACCTTGGGAGATGACGAGAAGAGTTCGCAAATGGGGTGGCGGAAGTAAAAGAGGATAAGCATAAGCACTGCGGCACAAAGCATATGCAGCCGAAAACCTACGTTTGCCGCAATAAGAGCACGCGTGGGGTGGTGTTGGCCCATATAGCGACTCACTCGAATAGCAACTGCCCCCCCCAAACCGTAGTAAGTCATAAATCCTAGCGTTTGGATGGTAACAGCAATTTGGTGTGCTGCGAGTGCGATAGCGCCACCGACCATGCCTACAAAAATCACACTAATACTAAATAATGCGGTCTCGAGTCCCATTTGCACTCCTGTGCCCGCACCGGCTCGAATAAGTTCGTAGCGACCGAGTACTTTTGTTGTTGTGCCGTTAATTTGTTCTCGTAGTCGTGCAAAACGCGTCTTATACAATGTATACCCATAGAGAAGCCCCAGTATGAGACATCCGAGCACTCGTGCAAAGAGCGATGCTAGACCTGCTCCGAAGAGTCCGAACTCTGGGCAATGAAAGTTGCCAAAAATTAGGAGGTAATTCCCCAGTGCATTCGAGAGGTTAGCCACAAGGAGCACTACCATAGGAATCCACGTCTTACCCAGCGTATCGAAATACTGCTTAAGTACGTTGAACGCTGCTACCACGGGAAGCGAACATAGCATAAGAAGGTAATAAGGCGTGATGAGTTCGTTGAGTTCTTGCGGTTGTTGGAAAGCACTCAGGCGTAATAGTGGCAATACCATGAGTATCGCAACGCCACCACTAATCCAAAAGATATTTTTTAATCCTTTCGTTATCACGGTGTGCGTCTGTAGTTTTGAGTGGTAAACACGCCCAAGGGCAGGTAGTACCCCATAGCTATACCCCATCAAAAAGATGACTGGGAGGTTGAAGAGGTTAATGCAAAAGGAGGCTGCAGCGAGTTCGTTAACGCCGTAATTGCCAATCATCGCAGAATCGACAAAGGCGAGAACTATCTGTCCCAGTTGTCCTATAATCAGCGGTAGAGCCAGTACTAATGTCTCGCGATATTCGGAGAGTGGGCGTATACGCAGCATCTATATTGTCGGGTTTGTTACTTGTAAAAGTTGTGCCAGAAATGGATAAGTCGAAATATTAGGTAGCAAGTTTTTATATTTTTGTAAAGAAATGTAATACGAAAGCAACACAAAATTGTAATCGCAAAAGTAAGATGTTAAATGCAGAACGGAGTAGTATGCTCCATGGGATACTCCTTATCGCGTTATTTTCTTTCGCCGCTTTTTATGTGGGTGATATGGAGTGGGCAAAACATCTATCGATCTCACCCATGATTATCGGCATAGTATTTGGGATGCTCTATGCCAATAGTTTGCGTAATAATCTGCCCTCGACTTGGGTGCCAGGGATTACCTTTTGTGCTAAGCGAATATTGCGCTTAGGGATAATATTTTATGGTTTTCGCCTTACAATACAAGACGTATCAGCAGTAGGGATGCCAGCCATTGTGGTAGATGCGATAGTTGTACTTGTGACAGTATTGGGTGGAATTGTGATGGGGCGATTTCTGAAACTAGATCGTGATATAGCCATGCTAACTTCGGTTGGAGCGGGTATTTGTGGTGCAGCAGCCGTATTAGGCGCAGAGGGTGCTATCAATGCTAAACCGTATAAGACTGCTGTAGCAGTTTCGACGGTTGTAATATTTGGTACGCTTGCAATGTTTCTCTATCCTATTTTATACCGTAACGGGATATTCGATCTTGCTCCCGAAACAATGGGGATTATGACTGGGTCTACAGTTCACGAGGTGGCGCATGTCGTTGGTGCAGGGAATGCAATGGGGAAGGAGGTATCGGATGTTGCTATTATTGTAAAGATGATCCGTGTTATGATGCTCGTTCTCGCACTGTTAGTATTGAGCTGGTGGGCTGCGCGTCGCACTCCAGAACCTGATTTTGAGAATGAGGTAACAGCTTCATCTCAGAAAAAAATTGCCATTCCCTGGTTTGCAGTATTCTTTTTGGTGGTCATTGGTTTCAATTCTATCGATATATTGCCGAAGGCTGTAGTCGCGAGTATTAATACAGTAGATACATTTCTACTTACTATGGCGATGACAGCTCTAGGAGCTGAGACAAGCTTCGATAAATTTAAAAAAGCGGGGTTAAAACCGTTTGTTTTGGCAGCACTCTTGTTTTGTTGGCTTATGGGAGGAGGGTATCTCATCGCAAAATATTTGGTTCCTGTCTTGCTCTGATTCTATGTTTGAGTTCAACATTTCCTAAAAGGAGATGGTAGCAAATTGTCATCCTTATTGTTTAAAGCCGTAATATTGTTGTGCTCAGAATAAACTGATTTGCTGATTATTTATACTGTGAAAAGTTGTTAGTGATTTGACAACTTTTATGAGTTATGCAATAGTCTTGATAGGGTATTTTCGCTATTTTCGTGTAAGAAGAAAGGGGGGATATAATGGATGATATATTGCGCGATTTGCCGATAGGCGTGCAAAGTTTTCATGACTTACGTCGTCGTGGATTTCTCTACGTAGATAAGACACGATATATTGCTTCTGCTTACGAAGGTAGCGAAAAGAGTGTATTTCT
>CBDEMG010000044.1:0-13354 GCA_965240855.1 uncultured Bacteroidia bacterium
CCAAGCAGCTGGAGTTTCTCTATATAAAGAGTCTTATCTACATAGAGATCGTTGTTCTCGCGTAGTTTCTCAAAATTCTGCGTGCCTATAGGCATACGGCGTATCATAGTCAAAAATCCTATATTTTATAGACGAAATTACGAATTTCAAGTGTATAGAGATTTTCATATGATACAACTGAATAGCCTCCTCGCCCCCCAAGAGATTCTATCCGTTTATAGGACTACTTGTCAGTGCAAACAAGGCTTCAATTATCTTTTAAGATTTCATCGCCTCCAACTTCTCAAAAAAAAGAGCATCACGAATCCACGTTAGCTTCTTACCAAAACCAAGACGATTGTCTGTAAATTTCAAGAAAGTAACATCGAGTTGCCAAAGATGTAAATCCATCAATTGGGCTACAGGAAATCGTTTGCAATAGGTCTGCTTAGCTAGAGGTGCTAGAGTTGGCAGAAGTTGAAATACAGATCCCTGTATCTGAAGTCCACGTAAGATACCCACAACTTTACTCTCGAGCAGTATACTCGCCGCCACCACGGAATTGTGACATATCTGCTGGATATGCTTCGTAGAAGAATCCGATGAAAATATAAAACATTGATATTCAGGAAGAAAAACATAAAAGCACTGACAACACCATAGCTCCTCATCTACTGCAGTAGCTAATGTTAGTACATGGTGATCTGCAATAAAATCGAGAATCGCTTTAGGGATCTCGGTGTTCGCAGATGAGTGTGTTGTCGTACTACTCATGCGTACTCGGTGTAAATTTGAGCGCAACTATCGAGATATCATCAAAAGTCTCGCGCAACCCTAGATACTCATCATGCTCCATGCGCGAGGCTATCGCAGCAACCAAGGCACGAGCATCTTTATAGCGACTCAAAAGACCGAGCAAGAAATTCGTATTCGAAATCTCCTTTCCATTTACTCGCCACTCCGTTACACCATCTGTGTAACAAAGAAGCAAGGTGGGATCTTCTATTACCACCTTCGTAACCGCCAAGTTAGGGAGCTCTTCTAACATTGCTAGAGCTACAGTACACGAATGAAGTTGCACGGCTCTCCCAGTCTTCATATTATAGAGAAAAGGTGCATTGTGCCCAAGGTTAACATACTCTAGCAAATGTGTCCGAGTATTGTAACGAGCTATAAAAGAGGTGATGTATGCAGTTGTCTCTTGTGCAACGTCAAAAACAAGAGTGTTGAGCTTTTGCACTATATCCTCTAGAGGTACTCCAGAAGTACTCTGTGCTTTAAAATGAGCTTGATAATTAGCTGTAAGCAACGAGGCTGGAATCCCCTTTCCCGATACATCGGATACACAAAACATTAGCTCCTCATTACTCACAGCTTGTACATCGAAATAATCGCCTCCCACCTCGTAAAATGGTTGGTAGTGTGTTGCAATCTGCACTCCCGCCATTCGCGGTAGTTTCTTGGGACTAATAATTAAGGAACGCTGGAGATTTGCTGCTAATTCGAGTTGACTACGCATCTCGGCTTCCAGCTTCTGGCGTTCAATTGCATATAAATTGCGAAGCCCAATAAACGATAGGTAAGTCAAGGTTTGGGCAAAGGTTAAGTGTACGATTATTGGACTCACTCCTCGAACCCGATCGTTCGTATCTCCGAGCAATACAAATGCTTGCGGTTCGCTACCCTGCTGCACGGGAATAATGAGATCTATTTCACGCAAACCTACTGAAGAGGTACTACTTACTATTGTCGTTCGCGAATAAGTATAGAGATCTCTTTCTACATCAAGCGCCTCTACATCCTCTGCTTCGCAATTCACATTAATGAGCAATCGCCACCTATCCTTAATACGAAGATAGTACAGTATACGGTTGATATCGAGATCCTCTGCTAAGATCTTACTGAAACGCGAAAGTAATCCTTCTGCTGAATTATCAAACCCAAACTCGGAAGTGTAATCGAGCAATGCCTTTAGCTTAAAAAGATTAAGCTTCAAACGCTCATTTTGTGCAGCGATTCGTCGTACTTGTCCGAAGGTTCGATCCTCCATAGCAGCATTCATGCAAGCCAAAACAATATAGAACCAATACTATAGCCTCTCCCAAGAATTGGGGACGAGGCTATGCCTTTACCCGTTCGGAGTATTCACGCGTACGTGTATCCACACGAATCTTCTCGCCCGAGACTATAAAGAGTGGCACATTAACCATAGCTCCCGTTTCTAACTCTGCTGGTTTAAGCGCTGTTGAAGAGGCCGTATCACCCTTAGCTCCAGGCTCGGTATAGGTAACAACGAGCTCTACGAACGGAGGAAGTTCACACGTTAGTATACGTTCTTGATCTGCATGCACGAGCATCTGTACAGTTTGACCTTCCTTGAGAAGGTCATTATTTTCGATAAGAGACGGGTCAAGATAGATCTCCTCGAAGGTCTCCGTATGCATGAAATGAAAGCCCATATCATCCTTATAGAGATATTGATATGGACGCATCTCGACACGAATAGGATTTATCTTTACGCCTGCATTAAAAGTGTTCTCTATAGTACGCCCTGTTTCCAAATTCTTCAACTTCGTACGAACAAATGCGCCACCCTTTCCTGGTTTTACATGTTGGAAATATACTACTACATAGAGTTTCCCATTATACTCTATGCACATGCCCGTGCGAAAATCAGCTGTTGTCGCCATGAATCACAATACTCCCTTTATATCTTTATAAAATTCTTTTCTCCTTTTCCTAGCTTTTCGCAACTCAGTTAACCAATGCAACACTAAGTAACGAAACAGGTAAAATCTCTCAACAAGTCGCCTCAACTAACTCCTTTTCTCCATCACACGGTCGATCATCCCATACGCCACCGCTTCTTTGGAAGACATCCAATAGTCACGATCTGTGTCTACATGTACGCGTTCTACCGATTGCCCTGTATGTTTTGCAAGGATCTCGTTGAGCTCTTGCCGTGCTAATTTTATTTCGCGAGCCTCGATCTCTATATCTGAAGCCTGACCGCGGGTACCCCCCAAAGGTTGGTGTATCATTACACGAGCATGAGGCAACGCAGAACGTTTCCCGGTAGTACCTGCTGCAAGCAAGACTGCAGCCATCGAAGCTGCCATCCCCGTACAGATTGTCGCCACATCCGAAGAAAGGTACTGCATCGTATCGTATATCCCCAAACCTCCATGAAGTACTCCTCCAGGTGAATTGATATACATATTTATGTCGCGCGCGCCATCTCCAGCCATTGACTCTAAAAAGAGCAATTGTGCTTGGATGATATTAGCTACATCGTCATCTATCGGAACGCCAAGGAAAATTATCCTATCCATCAATAAGCGCGAAAAAACGTCCATCACCTGCACGTTCATCTGACGCTCTATCACCACCTGCGGATTAATATAGTTGGCCGTGAGCGCTGCATAGCTATCCAATGTTATAGAACTCAAACCGTGCGTACCCCGTGCATAACTTCGAAACTCGCGCCCTAAATCTTTGTCCTGCATTTACTCTAAGACGAACTACTTATTTATCATCAACGCTAGGTGTAGAATCTACTGGAGTTTCGGGACTCTCTGACGCTTTAGAGCCCCCCTGAACTCCTGCAAAAAGTGCCGCAAACTCCTTCTCTTCACTCTCTAATTTAGGAAATTCATAGCTAGGATGTACAACCTCTACAAGGTTACGCAAACTCAGCTCTTGTGCCTGCGTATCTACATATTTAATCTGGGCAGTCTGACCTATTGCATAACAAATCGACTCATAAATAGCATCATTCATAATCCTATTCTTAAACTGTTCGTTTTGTTGCATCTGAGAAAAGCCGTAAGCCCAAAATGTCTGCGCTGGCCAAATACTTTGTATAAACATCCCTTCTGCACTCGAAGAATGCGAATTGAATAACGCAAGATAGAGTCGCAGTGAAGTTAAAAAATCATCTTTCTCGAACTGCTCTTGTTCCTTTAGCTTCGCTTGCAATTGTTTTATGAAAGACTCTTGACGCACTGTATACCGATACATCAAACTCTCGAACTGACTGTATTCAGGTTTAGCCTCTCCTCTGTGCGAAAAATAAAGGAATAAATCTACTATTCGAAGTGGTATTTCAAATGTCCAATGCGCTGCTATTTTATCGTTTATATACTTATGTACTCCTGCAATCAAGCATATAAATTCCAAAACCTTCTGGTGTTGTGTATGTATTTTTTCGATAAGTGCCTCCCGAGTTATGTCCTCTGGTATTGTATCCGACTCACTTTGGATATAGTGTTGTCTCAAAACCAATAATTCCTCGTCCGAATTCAAAGTCTTGTATCGAACTATTTTATTCACCGTTAGTCGGAATCCTTCTTTTTCTCTCAGATTCTTCTCCTCTTCAGTGTCTTTTTCTAATCGATCCAAGTTGCATAACAACCTAAATGGAGCGAACTCTTCATTCGCGAGGACTTGACTCTCATTCTCCCTCTTCCCCAACAACTTCTCGCGTATCGAGCTCGGAAGCGCTTCATAATCAACAACCGCACTTTCTAGATGACGCCAAGTTATCTCTCCATTCTCCTCCTCCCGTTTCATAGGTCTTTCTATGGTAACAGAAAATAACGTTTTGTCGCCTACCTGCTCACAATTTTCTAGAGTAGGGTTACGCAGCAACTTCCTATCAAACTCCTTCCAAAACTCAGGGCTAAATATAGGACGCTTTACCTCTATCTCGGGTTCTGTAGGAAAATCTACGGGAGGAATAACCAATAAATCAAAATACAATTTTAGCTCTTGCCCAACCTTAAAGTTGTATGACTCCTGAAGCTGACTCGGGAGAATCCCGCCATATATTTGGATATTATGTTCCTTACAATACTCTCCTACGGCCTTCTCACTCTCGCGTTGGAGGATCTCATTCAATAAACCTTGCCCGTACTTTTGTTCGATGAGGCTCGTAGGCACCTTTCCTTGACGAAAGCCCGGGAGAGCTATTTTCTTTGCGGCATTCTTGAGCTCTTTTTTATACTCTGGTGTATAATCTTCTACAGAAAATTCAACACTTAGGGTTTGTACATTCGCCAGCTCATTGCTGATCTCACTTATATTCATCCGTATGATTTATGCTATAAAAATTGATTACAACTCTGCAATTTGCGTCTCGCAAGCTCGCACCTTTGCTCCCAAGGCTACACAGATCTTTGCCTCCAGTGGAAGATAAATATCTACTCTCGAACCAAACTTTATAAAGCCGTATTCCGCACCAGCCATTGCGGACTCTCCCTCCTGAGCATAACAACAGATGCGACGAGCCACAGCTCCTGCGATCTGACGGAAAAGGACTCTTACGCCACTAGCCGTACGAACAACCACTGTTGTACGCTCATTCTCTGTCGAAGATTTCGGATGCCAAGCCACCAAAAAGCGTCCTTTGTGGTAACGCACCGACGTTACAGTACCCGAGATAGGGAAAAAATTGGCATGCACATTCCACACCGACATAAAAACAGAAACTACCTGAACTTCCTGTTCTAATACTTCGGGTTCGTAAACCCGCTCTATAGCAACAACTCGTCCATCGGCAGGACTATAGACCTCACCCTCTCTAGCAGGACACTTGCGCCTTGCACGACGAAAAAAATGACCCACAAAGAGCAACAACAAACCTAAAACTATTGCGATAGATAAGAGGAATACATGGTGTAAAAGAAGCGCACCTACAACAAAACTAAAAAAAACTACTCCCAGCACCGCCACGAGTAGCCAACCTTCGCGATGTATTCCCATACTTATTTGTACTAGCTGCTACACTAAAGCAAAAGTAGTAATTTCCAATCAACTGCGATTTGTGTGTAAATTTCGTTGTACTTTTTGTTTGCAGCTTACACCAAAAACAAATCTTTTCTCTAAAATTAAAAAAGAGACGTTTGCTACACAAACAACGTATACGAATCCACCTACTCCGTAAGCTCAAAATCTACAATACGCTTTTCCAAATCTGTTCGCACAACGCGTATCCTTACGACATCGCCTAAACGATATTCTCGCCCTGTACGTGAGCCACGTAAACAATACTCTTCAGCATAATAATGGTACAAATCATCTCTCAAATCGCGAATATTCACCATGCCTTCGCACTTCGAATCGTCTAGCTCTACATAGAAACCATACTCCGCTATCCCCGAGATAAACCCCAAAAAACATTGTCCTAGACGATGTGAAAGATATTCCACTTGTTTGTATTTAATTGACGCGCGTTCGGCATCTGCCGCCGTTTTTTCTTGATCAGAGGCTAGTTTACAAGCGCTCTCTAGTATTCTCTCTTTGCTAGGATCATTGTGAGCCAATACCGCCGTCAGTAGCCTGTGTACCATCATATCAGGGTAGCGGCGAATCGGCGAGGTAAAATGTGTGTAATATTCAAATGCTAATCCAAAATGTCCAATATTTTGCGTGGAATATATAGCCTTTTCCATCGATCGGATGGCTAACATCCCCACAAAATGTTCTTCCTTACGTCCACAAAATGCCGCGAGTATGCTAGCGAATGCCTTACCATCAAACTTCTGACGATCGCCCTTATAGGGTACTCCTAACTTTGCTACCACCCGAAGAAAACTCTCCAATTTTTCCTCGCGAGGTTTGGCATGCACACGATAAACAAAAGGATACTCCTTAGTCCCGCTTCGCGCTTGTGAGACAAATTGGGCTACCGTACGATTGGCTAATAACATGAATTCCTCTATAAGTTGATGCGATTCGGTATAGGGGACAGGCTCTACACTCATCGGAACTCCCTTTGCATCCAACTGAAAACGAACCTCTTGTGTAGAAAAATCTATCGCACCCTCTTGAAAACGCATAGCTCTTAAACGTTGCGCCAAGTGATTAAGAGAATGTATTGCACTGCTATACGGACTCGCCCCACCATCAATGATAGTCTGCACCTCTTCATACGTAAAACGTTGCTGCGAACGTATAATACTGCGCCCTATCCATTGTGAGATTACATTCCCCTCCTCGTCCATCTCAAAGAGGATAGAATAGGTAAGTTTATCCTCATCTGGACGAAGAGAACACAGATCATTACATAACCTCTCTGGGAGCATTGGAATCGTACGATCTACAAGATAAACCGAAGTGCCGCGATTCCTCGCCTCTTCATTTATTATATCTCCCTCTTGTACATAATGTGTAACATCTGCAATATGTACTCCTACCTCACATCTTCCGCCAGCGAGTAATTTGATGGAGAGAGCATCATCGAAATCTTTTGCTGTAGCAGGATCAATAGTAAATGTACATTCTCCTCGGAAATCGCGTCGCGAAGCAATTTCTTTCGTTGTTATCTTATTTGGGAGTTTCTCTGCTGCACGCGTTACTGCATCAGGATAAGTATAAGGGAGGTTGAACTCTGCCAAGATTGCGTGCATCTCCACCTCATGCATACCACTCTGTCCCAAGATTTCTACAATCTCACCTTCCGGGTAATACGATCCTGCCTCCCAATCTAGCAAACGCACGCGAACCTTTAAACCCTCCTGCCGCTTGCCTCCCGTTGGATACCCCACTGCTATTGCTTTAAAAGGGAAACGCCCCGAGGGGACTACATAGCCCGCACGACCTTGGACATAAAGCGTACCAACATAGTATTCACGTGCTCGTTCCTCTATTGCGAGAATACGACCAACAAAACCCTCCCCCCTACGTGCAGGATAATAAAGTACTCGAACCTTATCTCCCTCTAATACATGCAACCCCTTCTTCCACTCAACATCGATCACCTCGCCACTTTTTAGAGTAACCTGAGCAGCAGCCGAAAACGAAGAAGACGAAAAAGTCCCTACACCCTCTTTCGGAATTTGAGCTAATCGGTAGCTGCCATAAGCCACTCGCCGCAGATATCCTTGATGTGTTAGTGTATCGAGAACCTCCTCTAGTAAATGTTGCGTACCTCGATCCTTAATCCGGAAATAGCGCGATAGAAGGCGATTATTAAGTTCCTGGCGGGGATGATTCACAGTATAATCTAACACCCACTCTATTATCTCCTTCTTTGAGATCCTCAGACGCTTCAATCCTCGTCGTGGCATAATACTCTATATAAATTTTGACAATAGGGGCAACAGAGACAGTGGTCTCTGTTTCTGTTTTCTAAAATATGTATCCGTAAGCTATCCCCCAGCCGCGATGCGTCAACCTAGTATCCTCTACTTTGGAAAAGTTTATAAAGCTCATTTCAAACATCGCAGAGAGTTGATGTCCTTTAATACGTATTCCTGCCTGTGCACGAGCTAAAATATCGTGACGGAGAGCTAGTTGCTTATTCAAATCAAGAGATTTCCAACTATTTTGCGAGGTATCCCATCCCAGCAAAGTATACGAATAAACAGGACCTGCACCGATGAATACTCCCGTTTGTCCAAGAATTAGTGGGAGATTTATCATTAACGAACCATCTATACACAAAAACTTTAGACCCACTTTCACATTTTCATTCTTAAGCGTTCCACCACGCAGAGCCACTTGCGCACTAGGTTCTGCTTCGAGAGGGAAACCTGCTACTTCTAATAACACACCACCACCACCATAAAAGCCTACTGTAGAACTCGTTTGATAATTATTGTTACTAGCTGCAATCGTTGGGAAAGAGAGTCCAGCTCGTACAAACGGAGAATATTGTGCTCGTACACTCGAAAATATGGCTACCCAGAGTATCGCTACTACTATATAACCCTTTCTAAACATGATTTTACCCATTTATTTACGACTTCTAAACATTGTGTTGCCAAAGTTATTAAAATGGTAATAAACCATGCATAAAGCGCTCTCCCCCTTATTATTTCTTTATAGTACAAGAGCCCTGTAAAAAGACTTGGCTATAAAACAGGGTGTGGTGCGGAAAGTAAAAAAATGTCAAAATGACGCATTTCTAAACAAAAAAACTTGACGTTTCCAAGAATTTTACGCCAAAGAGACACAACAACTAACTTGGTGTACACCTTGTTTAGAATTCCTGCGTATAAGAGAATACTGAAAGGAGAATATAAAGAATGGATAATATATTTGAGAAGATGACCGAGCGAGCACAAGACTCGGTAAATCGGGCAGGGATGTTCGCAAAGGAGTTTGGGCAACAGGCTGTTACTCCGTCGCATCTCCTACTCGGGATTTTAGCGCAAAACGAACAACTCGTAGGTTTCTTGTTACAGAAGTTAGGAGCACGTAGCGATACGATTCACGAAGCTGCACTCTCAATTGCTAAAAATCAACCTAAGGTATCTGGGGGCGAATTGTATATGAGTCGTGAGACGCAAGAGATCGTAGAGCACGCTGCAGAAGAAGCTCAAAAGATGGGAGATAGCTATATCTCCATCGAACACCTCTTGCTTGCACTCTGTAGAGCAAAAGACGAGATCGGCGATATCTTTAAAAAGGCGGGGATAACAGAGCAAAAACTTCGTGATGGAATAGCCGAACTACGAAAGGGCAAAAAAGTGGATAATCCACATGCTGAAAATACGTACGAAGCCCTTTCACGATATGCTATAAACCTCAATGAACAAGCTGCTGCAGGTAAGTTGGATCCCGTAATTGGTCGGGATGAGGAAATCCGACGCGTCCTTCAGATCCTCTCGCGTCGTACAAAAAACAACCCTATTCTGATTGGCGAACCTGGAGTAGGGAAAACTGCTATAGCCGAAGGGATTGCTC
This sequence comes from uncultured Bacteroidia bacterium, assembly GCA_965240855.1. Taxonomy (GTDB): domain Bacteria; phylum Bacteroidota; class Bacteroidia; order Bacteroidales; family CAJPTX01; genus Bacteroides_D. The sequence goes on from CBDEMG010000044.1 coordinate 9,670, forward strand.
ATCGGATAGTACGCGGCGATGTCCCAGAGAATCTATTAAATAAATCGATCTATTCACTCGATATGGGGGCTTTGATTGCTGGAGCAAAATACCAAGGCGAGTTTGAAGAACGACTTAAAAGCGTGGTAAACGAAGTCGTGCATTCTGATGGGAATATCGTACTTTTTATAGACGAAATTCATACACTGGTAGGTGCTGGTAAAGGCGAGGGGGCAATGGATGCTGCAAACATCCTAAAGCCAGCACTTGCGCGGGGAGAATTGCGTGCCATTGGTGCAACAACCCTACAAGAATACCAAAAGTATTTTGAACAGGATAAAGCGCTAGAACGTCGTTTCCAGAAGGTATTAATCGAAGAGCCGAGTGCCGAGGATGCTGTATCGATTCTCCGAGGGTTGCGCGAACGATTCGAAAGTTACCACAACCTCCGTATCAAAGATGAGGCGATCGTTGCCTCAGTGGAGCTCTCGCAGCGCTACATTGGCGATCGTTTCCTACCCGATAAGGCGATTGACCTCGTAGATGAGGCAGCAGCTCGAATCCGACTCCAAGCCAATTCTGTACCAGAGGCTCTAGATGAAATTGAACGTAAGATTGTACAGTTAGAAATTGAACGAGAAGCCTTCAAACGCGAACAAGATACCCTGCAATTAGAGAGAGTCTCGCAAGAATTGGCAAACCTCAATGAGCAACGCACTCGTATGCGCAGCCAGTGGGAAGAAGAGAAGGGGATGGTGGACGAAATCCATCGCCTCAAACAGGAGAACGAACAGCTCGTAATACAAGCAAATGAAGCAGAACGAAATGCCGAGTATTCCAAAGTTGCCGAATTACGTTTTGGGACAATACCTGCAAATCAAGAAAAGCTTAAGGATTTACACGAAAAGTTGCAACAACTACAGGGCGATTCTCCAATGCTCAAGGAAGAAGTTACGGCAGAAGATATTGCTGAAGTTGTAGCACGATGGACTGGCATTCCTGTACAACGTATGTTACAAAGCGAACGAGAGAAGTTACTCAATCTCGAAGCAGAACTTCGCAAACGTGTGGTAGGACAGGAGGAAGCTATCGAAGCAGTTGCGAATGCTGTACGACGATCGCGTGCGGGTTTGCAAGACCCTAAGCGCCCCATCGGCTCATTCATCTTCTTGGGTACTACTGGTGTAGGGAAAACAGAACTTGCTAAAGCCTTGAGTGCGATTTTGTTTGACGACGAGAGTCATATGGTACGTATTGATATGAGCGAATATCAGGAACGCCATGCAGTATCGCGTCTCATCGGAGCGCCTCCAGGATATGTGGGGTATGACGAAGGGGGTCAATTAACGGAGGCTATACGTCGTCACCCCTATTCGGTAGTGCTTCTAGATGAGATCGAAAAAGCGCACCCCGATGTATTCAATGTCCTACTACAAGTGCTAGATGACGGACATCTAACTGATAATAAAGGGCGTACGGTCGATTTCAAGAATACGATTATCATTATGACTTCGAACCTAGGAGCATCGCAAGTTTCAGAGGCTCTGTTGGAAAAACACGAAGATCCTGAACAAGTACGAGAGGAGGTAATGCAACTCTTACGAAAGACGATTCGCCCAGAGTTCTTGAACCGAATTGACGATATCATACTCTTTGGCATGCTCTCCCCGAAGGATATCTTACGCATCGTCTCTTTGCAATTTCAGCGAATTGCCGAGATGGCAAAAGAACAAGGTATTGAGCTGACCATCTCGAAAGATGCAATACAGTGGCTGGCTGACCGAGGTTTCGACGCAGCATTCGGCGCTCGCCCTCTCAAACGACTCCTACAGCGCGAGATTGTAAACGAGCTCTCAAAGGCCATACTTACTGGTACAGTACGACAGGACTCTAAGATCGAAATCGGAGTAGCGCCTTCTGAAACAGAATTAACTTTTAAAAATCTAGAACTCTAGGCGTAAGTACTAAAAAAGGCGTTACTAAACATAGTAGCGCCTTTTTTCACTCTTTCACTTTCACATACTAAAAGAGTTCAGCGTATAAAAAAGCCCCACAATCAATAAAATATTGTGGAGCTCTCATTTATAAATCCTGAAAAACTAAAAATTGAGTTGCAATCCTACAGTAAGAGGCGCTTCCTGTACACTGCTATTTACACCTAGACCAAAAGAGGTCGTTTTTGATGTAATGGTTGTTTCGCCATATTTGTGCGATGTACTTTCGTAATTAAACCCTATACGCGCAATATTTGCCGAGGCAATAAGCGAAAATCCCTCTGTAAGCTTAACTCGTACACCGGGAACTACCTGTATCCCAAACGAGAAATAACCTGCTCCATCAGTTGTTGTCGTTTTACCATCACTCATTGTAGTTTTGGTAGATCCCATTGAGCCAAAGCCAAGAGGAAGCTGTGCTTCAAAATAAACCGAGATTCGATCGTTTCCTAGAGCGTAGTATCGTGCAAAAGGTACGAGATGAAAGACAAAATCGGAGGTTGTTTGACTCTTCACCGTTACTGATGTCTTTCCATTTAGCTTATTCTTAATTCCATCCAATGCTTTTTCAAAAGCTCCTGACAGACTACTCGTATCTTTTGTCGCAATAATCCCAGAAGTATAGGTAATTCCTATTTTCGCTCCCACTGCAAAATCGGAGTTGATATGATACAAACCACTCGGGATAAGTGAGAACGAAAAATTGCCAGGCAAGTCTCCGCCATTACTCTTGTACCGCAACCCGAGTTCACCCGATACACCAATTTGTGCAAAGAGACTTCCACTCCACATTGCACTTAGAAAAATCAAAAAACAAAATAATTTTTTCATCACCTAATTTCTGTGTTTATAAAAAAAACTTCAGTTCTTTTATACAAAAGTATACTTTTTTCAAAGATTGTTGTCTAATCATACATATCAAATACGCCGTCTTCTTATTTTTCTTAGGGGAGGTTACTATACCACTATCGTCTTCCATCATTGATAAAACATAGAAGTGCATTATACAAGCGGATTACAGTATCCTATATTTTGTAACGTTATGAAAATTTAATACCTCGAATCTGAATTGTACGACGGGTTAAATAAGACAAATGCTACATCGGATCTACAACATATTGTACACAACTGGCGTTTTTAGTAAAATGGAAAATATCGGAAATATGAAATTGTTTGTACATACCATCCTACTCCTCACCTTATTAACTCCACTTTGTTTGAAAGCTCAGAAGCGCGATGCTGAGATTCGCACTGAACCAACGGAAGTACAGCTTGGGGAAATACAACTATCAAAAATTGATGATATGACGGGACGAGTAACCATTAAGATTTTTAATGATGGCGAAAAACCCCTCATCCTACAAAAAGTCTCTGGATGTTGTGGGACAGATATTAAAGAATATACAAAAGCCCCTATCTTGCCTAGTAAAAATGGTGAAATACAAGTTTATTTTCGTGTAGAACCGAAGTTACAAGCCATTAGTAGAACCGTGACCATCGTATCGAATGCGAAAAATTCTAAAGAACTACAGGTACATATCAAGGGAACTGTAGTAAAAGATAAAGAGAAAGGACGTATTGCTTTTTAAGCACTAAACACGGAAGGAGTATCTTTCTTCCACTCTACTCCTCTCCCAGTATCTTTTTCACCCAACCACCAATGTTTCGCTTCTCGGGATCAAAGTTTACACCAATTCCGATAACTCGTTTCC